>JBBSHA010000224.1:0-4096 GCA_038253595.1 Candidatus Dormibacterales bacterium | reverse complement strand
TTCTCGACCGCGTGCGGGCACGGCACCATCGCCCTCGTCACCTGGGCGCTGGAGTCGGGCCGGCTGGCGCGCCGGGAGGGCGACAACCGGGTGCTGGTGGACGTGCCGTCGGGCCGCCTCGAGACGATCGCCACGGTCGTGGGCGAGGACGTCGTCTCGGTGCGCTTCCGCAACGTCCCCGCCTTCGTGTGGGCGCGCGGCATCGAGGTCGCCGGGTTCACGGTCGACATCGCGTACGGCGGCGCCTTTTACGCGATCTCGCCCGGCCCGGTCCGGCGCGAGGAGCTGGGCCGGCTGATCGCCGACGGCCGCCGCGTCAAGGCCGAGCTGAACGCCCGGGGCGGCATCGTGCACCCGCTGGAGCCGGAACTGCGCGACGTCTACGGGGTGATCTGGACCGATGGCGACAGCAACGTGACGGTCTTCGCAGATGGCGAGGTGGACCGCTCGCCCTGCGGCAGCGGGACCTCGGCCCGCCTCGCCCTGCTCGATTCGACCGGGGCGCTGGCCCGCGGCCAGGTCCTCCGCCACCGGGGCATCATCGGCACCGCCTTCGGCGGCCGCGTGGTCGGGGAGGTCGAGGTGGCGGGGCGCCCGGCCGTGATCACCGAGATCGAGGGCAGCGCCCACATGACCGGCCAGCACCAGTTCGTGCTGGAGCAGGGCGACCCGCTGGGCACCGGCTTTCTGCTCCGCTGAGGCGCTGCGCTGCGCTTCATGGGGGAGGCAGGCCTCCCCGATGGGCCCCCTCCGCTCCTGCCAGGTCTTGTGTCTTTGGGATCAGTCACCCAGACGGGGGGGACCCGGCCCTTCCCGCTGTGTTGGTTTCTACTTCCAGTGAGGCCCTCCGGGCTTTTCGGTTTGGCCTGGTGGCGCAGGGATTTTCCACTCAGCATCGGGGCGGGGGACCCGCCCCTTCCCACCTTGTCGGTTCTCATTGCGCTCCGACTGCGTTTGGCGGCGGGGCTAGCCCTTCGCCGCCGCCTTGGCCTTCATGGCCCGCTTCACCACCCGGGCCGCCTCCATTGATTCGGCGGAGTCGACGTCGGCGATCGTGTGCCAGCCGGCCGCGAAATGCTCCCAGCCGGGGGGCCTGATACCGAGGCGCTTGGCGAGCACGGCGATCGTGATCCTGGTCTTCTGCTCCCCGAAGCCGGGCAGAGCCGCGATCCGCCGGTTCAGCTCCTCGGCGCCGGCCGGCTGCTTCCAGATCGTGCCGGCGTCGCCGGCGTACTCATCGCGGATGACCTGGCACAGCTGCTGCACCCGCCTGGCCATGCTGCCGGGGAAGCGGTGCAGCGCGGGGCGCTCGCGAAAGGCCCGGTCCAGCGCCTCCGGCTCCATCGCCGCGATCCGGCCGGCATCAAGGTGGCCCAGCCTCAGGTTCAGCTCGTAGGGGCCCATGAAGGCCTTCTCCATCCGCACCTGCTGGTCCAGCACCAGCCCGATCAGCAGCGCCAGCGGGTCGGTCTCGAGCAGCCGGTCCGCCTCCGGGCGGCCGGTCCACATGATCGGCATACCGGCACAATGATCGGGCATGGCAGCCGATTCCGTCACCTGGCTCACCGCCACCGAGATCAGCGGCCGGGTCCGGAGCGGGAACCTGGACCCCCAGGCGGTGGTGCGCGCTCACCTCCAGCGGATCGCCGACCTCGATCCGCGGGTGCACGCCTACGTGGCGGTCGACCGGGCCGCCCGGGCCGGGAGCGGTGCCCTGGCCGGGGTGACCGTGGCGGTCAAGGACACCCAGCCGGTGGCCGGCCTGCCCTGGACCTGCGGCTCGCTCCGCTGGCGCGACCGGGTGGCGGAGGTGGACGGCCCCCCCGTGCAGCGGGCGCGGGCCGCCGGCGCGGCCGTGCTGGGCAAGACCAACACGCCCGAGCTGGCCGCGGCCGTGGGCACCACCAACGAGCTCTTCCCGGACACCGAGAACCCCTGGCGGGCGGGCTTCACCCCCGGCGGCTCCAGCGGCGGCAGCGGGGCGGCGGTCGCGGCCGGGCTGTGCACGATCGCTTTTGGCGACGACATGGGCGGCTCGATCCGGATCCCGGCCTCGGTGAACGGGGTCGCCGGCCTGCGCCCGTCGCCGGGCCGGGTGCCGACCGAGACCCCCGACCCCACCCGGCTCAGCGTCCGCGGCCCCATCGCCCGCTCGGTCTTGGACCTCCGCCTGGCCTTCGAGGTGATGACCGCCGAACCGGCTCCGCGGATGCGGCCGCGACGGGTGAGGGTGGCCGTGATCGAGTCCAGCACGGCCCCCATCGACCCCGCCTGCCGGGATGCCGTGCTGCGCGCGGCCGAGGCGCTGGGCGCCGCCGGCCACACCGTCACCCAGGTCGGGGGCTGGGACCCGGAGCCGTTCGCCCGGGCCTACCAGGTCATCCGGCCGGTCAGCGTCTCCACCCAGCCCGGGGAGCCAGCCGAGTACGGGGCGGCCGTCCGGGAGCTGATCGCCGAGGGCCGGCGCACCAGCGGCCGCGACTACGTGGCCGCCGTCGCCGCCGGCCTGACCGCCGCCGAGAGGGTGCAGGCGCTGCTCGACGAGCACGACTGCATCCTCACCCCCACCCTTGGCCTGCTCCCGATGGCGATCGCACAGGTGCCGGCCTTCCTGAAGCCGGGCTGGGACAGCTATACCCAGTTCGTCCTGCCGGTCAGCTTCGCCGGCCTGCCCGCCATCTCGGTCCCAGCCGGGCTCGTGGGCGGCCTCCCGGTCGGCGTCCAGCTGGCCGGCCGCTACCGCCACGAGTGGCGCCTGTTCGAGCTGGCGGCCGAGCTTGAGGCCGCCCCCGGCTTCGGCTTCCAGGTCCCGCCCGGCTTCGCCTGAGAGGCCGGCCTCGGCCGGCCGAGGTCAGCTCCGGCCGGCCAGGTAGTTGCCCATCCGCTCCAGGCCGATCCGGAGGTCGGCCTCGGACTGGGTGTAGGCGAGCCGGATGAACCCCTTGCCGCCCGGGCCGAAGGCGGTGCCCGGCAGCACCGCCACCCCCGCCTCCGCCAGCAGCGCATCGGCCAGGTCGCGCTCGTCGATCCCGGTGCCCTCGATGTTGGGGAAGGCGTAGAAGGCGCCCTCGGGCCGCGTGCAGCGGACGCCCGGCATCGCATTAAGGCCGTCCACCACCACGTCCCGGCGGCGATGGAACTGGTCCACCATCCGCCTGACGGCCGCATCGGAGTCGGGGGATTCCAGGGCCTCCACCGCCGCCATCTGGGTGAAGGCGGCGGCGCACGACGACGAGTTGATCATCAGCCGCTCCAGCTCGGCGGACAGGGCGGGGGGCGCCACGCTGTAGCCCAGCCGCCAGCCGCACATGGCGTAGGCCTTGGACATCCCGTCCATCAGCACCGTGCGCTCCCGCATCCCGGGCTGGGCGAGCAGGGAGACGTGCTCGAATCCATAGACCATCTGCGAGTAGATCTCGTCCGAGACCACCAGCAGGTCCCGCTCCTGGGCGAGGCGCGCGATGAACTCCACGTCCCCGCGGGTCAGCACCCCGCCGGTCGGGTTCTGCGGGGAGTTGACCACGATCATCCGGGTGCGGGGGGTGACCAACGCGGCCAGCTCGTCCAGGTCCATCCGGAAGGCCCTCTCCTCGCGCAGGCGGACCGGGACCGGGACCGCGCCGATGAAGCTGACCAGCGAGGCGTAGGCCGGGTAGCCGGGGTCGGGGACGATCACCTCGTCGCCCGGCTCGACGCACGCCAGCAGCGTGAACAGGAGGATGTTCTTGGAGCCGGGCACCAGGACCACCTCCGAGGCCGTCACGTCGACGCCGAGCCGGCGATTCACAAAGCCGGCCACGGCCTCCCGGGCCTCCCGGATCCCTCCCGCGGGGGTGTAGTGGGTGAAGCCGGCGTGCAGCGCCGAGACGGCCGCCTCGGTGATGTTGTCGGGGGTGGCAAAGTCGGGCTCCCCGATCTCCAGATGCACGATGTGGCGGCCCTGGGCCTCCAGCGCCCGGGCCCGAGCCAGCACCTCGAAGGCGCCCTCGGTGCCGAGCCGGGTCATGCGTTCCGCGAACCGAATCGACATCTTTTCAGTGCACTCCACGGAGGGCGCCGCCGTCGACCGAGATGGTCTGGCCGGTGATGTAGGCGG
>JBBSHA010000223.1:0-4097 GCA_038253595.1 Candidatus Dormibacterales bacterium | reverse complement strand
TGGACCGGGTCGAGCCGCTCCGGGCGACCGGGGCCTCCCACCCCGACCACACCTTCCACCTCCGATCGCTGGCCGGCCAGTACGCCGCCGGCACCCATCGCGAGCTGGCCGGCCAGGGCATCCGGCGCCTGCTCAAGGAGGAGTCAGAGCTGGCGGGGGACGACTTCGAGGCCCTCACGCGGGTGGTCCTGGGCGCCTTCTCCCTCTGAGTCGCCGGCGCCCGCGGGCGGCGCGGGAGCGACCACCAGCGGCCGGCTGAAGAGATCGGCGTTGGGGATCACGATCAGCTCGCCCTGCTCGCCGCGCAGGTAGGTGACCCGGGTCTGGACCTCGGTCACGATCCCCCGGTAGCCGCCCGACTCGATCTGGTCCCCCACCTTCACGTTCTTCTCCAGCAGCACGTAGAAGCCGGAGACGTAGCCCTTGGCGATGTCCTGGAGGCCGAGGCTGGCCACGAAGACCGCGATCACCAGGCCCGCCGCCCCGATGATGAACTGGCCCAGCGCGATGAAGATGAAGAGCATCACGCCGAGGCCGATCAGCGCCACGTAGAGCACCCGCTCGGTGAGCTCGGCCATGTCCCCGCGCAGGCGCCGGCGTGCCATCGCCCGGCGGGCGACCACCCGGACCAGACGCGCCGCCAGCCAGAAGATGATGAAGATGACGGCGCCCAGCAGCACCTGCTTGACCAGGGCCGTCGTGTTCAACGCCGCCGGCATTCCCTACTCGCTCCCCGGGGGAGTCTCCTGCTCGCCCTCGGCGGCGTCCGCAGCGGCCGGCTCGGCAGCCTCGACCGACTCCGCGGCGGCAACCGCCTCCTCCTCGTCGAGCACCGCCCCCAGATCGCGCCGGGGCTGGATCTTGACCACCAGTTCCTCGGCGTCGACCGTCGCAGTGACGCCGTCGGGCAGCCTTAGCTCGGAAACCCGGATCCCGGCGTCGATCCCCTGGAGATGTGAGATGTCGACTTCGATCGTCTCCGGGATGGCGCTGGGCAAACATTCGACCTTCAGCGCGTGCAGCGTCTGCAGGATCTCGCCGTCGCCGGTCGTGACGATCGCGGGCTCGCCGTAGAGGGCGATGGGGACCTCGATCTGCAGCTTCTCGCGCATGCTGACCTGGTGGAAGTCGACGTGGATCGGCGTGTTGCGCCGGGGCGACAGCTGGACCGCCTTGATCAGCACCTTGTGTGGCCGGCCACCGTCCACCACCAGATCGAGCAATTGGGTGCGGCCGGCGCGGGCGTAGACACGGTCGAAATCATGGGCGCTCAGCGCCAGGGTGCCAGGCTTGGAATGGTGGCCGTAGACAACGGCGGGCAGGCTGCCCTGGTGGCGGAGCTTTCGGGAGGCCTTGCCGGTGATCTCCCGGGTGGTCGCGTTCAGTTGCATGATCGGCTCTACCTTGGTGCTGTGGCCGGCGCGGGGCGCCGCGGGCTTCGGGCACGCTGAAACCCGGCCTTCGGGCCGGCGCGCCTGCTCCACGATACCAGCACCCGGGCCGGGCATCGGAGCCGGGCCGGGCATCGGAGCCGGGCCGAGCGAGCCGGGCATGGGCCGCTGATAACCCTTGGTCAGACTTGACGGCTCTTAACCACTAGCCACGCTGACCTCCGGCAACCGCTCCGTAGAGTCCCCGCGGTGCTCTTCCTCGCCATGCTCACGGGCCTGCTGCTGGTGTTCCCGGCCCCGCCGGCGCCCGGCGCCCCGTCTCTGGCCGCAATCGCGGCGCCGGCGACCGCGGTGACCACTGCGGCTCCGGCCGCCGACGAGAAGACCATGAACCCCGATCCCCCCGCGCCGCCGCCCCCCCCGCCGCCGCCGCCTCACGACCGGCTGGTCGGGGCCGGGCTGGACATCCCGGTCGGCTGGTACAGCGACTGCCGGGGAGGCACCGAGCTGACCCACAGCGCCGCTGCCATCGACACCTGCCTGCCCGGACGCAACTACTTCATCGGCCACAACCCTGGGCCCTTCAGTCCCCTGGCCACGGCCGAGGTCGGCTCGCTGCTCACCTACTACGACGGCGGCGGCGGCGCCCACCAGTACCGGGTCGTCGCTGCGCGCCGCTGGTACCGGTTCGACGGTCCCCCGCCGCTGGCCCAGCCCGACGTCCGGGCCCAGTTCCAGACCTGCCTGACGCTGGACGCGACCTGGGACCGGATCCTGGACGCGGTCGAGATCTAACCCCGGCCGGCGGTGTGGACCCGGCCTAGACCCGGTCGGGGAAGCGCTCGTGGAGCCAGTCCACGATCTCCTGGAGCGGGGTGCCGGGGGTGAAGATGGCGGCCACCCCGCCCTTCTTCAGCTCGCTGATGTCCTCGTCGGGGATGATGCCGCCCCCAAAGACGGTGATATCGGTGGCCTCCTTGCGGGCCAGTTCCTTCACCACGGCCGGAAAGAGGGTCATGTGAGCACCCGAGTGGAGGGAGAGCCCGATCACCTGAGCGTCCTCCTGGAGGGCGGCGTCGACCACCATCTCCGGCGTCTGCCGCAGGCCCGTGTAGATGACCTCGAAACCGGCGTCCCGGAGCGCCCTGGCCACCACCTTGACGCCCCGATCGTGACCGTCCAGGCCGACCTTGGCGAGGACGATCCGGAGCGGCTTGGCGGGAGCCTGGCTGGCCACCTTGCTAGCTGGCCACCGGGCTAGATGATCGCCCTTTCCGTGTAGAGGCCGAAGACCTGGGCCATGGCGCTCATGATCTCGCCCTCGGTGCAGTACGCCCGCACCGCCTCCAGGATGTGCGGCATCAGGTTCTCGGCCGGCGCCGCGGCCGCCCTGCGGACCTGGTCCAGCGCCCTGCCGGCGCGGCCCGCGTCGCGCCGCCGGCGCACCTCGCGCACGCGCTCCACCTGTTCCGCCTCCAGCGAGGCGCTGATCCGGAGGATCTCCAGTTCGTCCTCGTCGTCGCTGACGAATTCGTTGACGCCGACCACGACCCGGCGCTTCTGCTCCAGCTCTTTCTGGTACTGGAAGGAGGCGTCGGCGATCTCCCTCTGGAAGAAGCCCGCCTCGATGGCCGGGATCACCCCACCCAGCTCCTCGATCCGGGCGAAGTAGGCCTCCGCCTGGCGCTCCATCTCGTCGGTGAGCGCCTCCACGAAGTAGGAGCCGCCGAGCGGGTCGACGGTGTTGGCGGCGCCGGTCTCGAAGGCCAGCATCTGCTGGGTCCGGAGCGCGATCCGCGCGCTCTTGTCGGTGGGCAGGGCGAGCACCTCGTCCATGGCGTTGGTGTGCAGCGACTGGGTGCCCCCCATCACCGCCGCCAGCGCCTCGACCGCGGTCCGCGCGATGTTCAGCTCCGGCTGCTGGGCCGTGAGCGACACGCCGGCCGTCTGGGTGTGGAAGCGTAGCTTCCAAGATCGCTCGGCCTGGGCGCCGTAGCGCTCACGCAGGTGCCGGGCCCAGATCCGGCGGGCGGCCCGGAACTTGGCGATCTCCTCGAAGAAATCGATGTGGGCGTCGAAGAAGAAAGAGAGCCGGGGCGCGAAGTCGTCCACAAGAAGGCCCCGCTCGAGGCAGGCGTCGACGTAGGCGAAGCCATCGGCGAGCGTGAACGCCAGCTCCTGGGCGGCGGTCGAGCCGGCCTCCCGGATGTGGTAACCGGAGACCGAGACCGTGTTCCAGCGGGGCACCTCGCGGGCGCAGTACTCGATCGAGTCGACGACCAGCCGCATGGACGGCTCGGGCGGGAAGATGAACTCCTTCTGGGCGATGAACTCCTTCAGGATGTCGTTCTGGAGCGTGCCGTCGACCTGGCTGAACGGCAGGCCCTGCTGCTCTGCGACCGCCAGGTACATACAGAGCAGGATCGCCGCCGGTGAGTTGATCGTCATCGACGTCGAGACGTCGCGCAGCGAGATGCCCTCGAAGAGGCGCTCCATGTCGGCCAGCGAGTCGATGGCGACGCCGCAGTGGCCGATCTCGCCGCGACTGGTGGGCGCGTCCGAGTCCTGGCCCATGAGCGTGGGCATGTCGAACGCCACCGAGAGCCCGGTCTGGCCATTCTTGAGCAGCGAGTGGTAGCGGCGGTTGGTCTCCTCGGCAGTGGCGAAGCCGGAGAAATGGCGCATGGTCCAGAGCCGGCCCCGATA
>JBBSHA010000222.1:0-4109 GCA_038253595.1 Candidatus Dormibacterales bacterium | reverse complement strand
CTGCTGGCGATGGCCGGTCCGGTCTGGCCCGAGGACCTGGAGATGCCGGTGATTCAGGCCGGATAGGGCGGGAAGCGGCGGCCGGCGCCGGCCTCGATCAGGCCGCCGTAGCCGAGGGCGACCAGGTCCTCCTCGCCGCACTCGCCGTAGGCGAAGACCAGGGGCAGCACCAGGTCCAGCGAGGTGTTGCGGCCGAAACCGGCGCAGGAGGCGACGCCGAGCACCACCGCGGAGCCCAGGCGACCCAGCCAGAGCATGCTGCCGGGGTGGGCGGGGGTGCCCTGGCGGACCAGCTCGCCACCTGCCGCGGACAGCTCGGAGTAGGCCGCGTCCAGGGGATCGATGGAGGAGGCGCCGGCGAACAGCACCAGCTCGGCCGCCGCCGCCGCGGCCTCCAGGTAGGCGGCGCGGACCGTTTCACCGGTGCGCGCCACCTCGCGCACCGCCAGCAGGTCGGCGCCGTACCAGCCCAGCTTGCGGGTGACCGCCGCAGCGAACGCCGCCCGCGCCTTCGCCCGCAGCCTCTCGGTGACCACCACCAGGGTCCGGAGCGGTCGGAAGCCGTCGACCCGGACCGCCACGCCCACGGCCTCGGCCCGCCGCACCAGCTCACCGGGCACCGCTACCGGGGTGACCTTGGCGCCGGCCACCTCCTCGCCGGCGTCGACGGCCTGGCCATCGAACAGCGTGAACACCTCGACCGCCGGGACGTGGTTGAGGCGCTCCACGGCGGCCCGCTCGACCCGGGCCAGCCCGCGCCGGGAGGCGACCAGCCGGACCTGGCTCTGGACCGGTTCCCCGACGTCGAGTCCGGGGCCGGCGATGGCCGCCCCCAGCCGGCGGGCTGCCTCGTCCTCGTGGACGTCACCCGGCTCCAGTTCGACGAGGTGCACCTCGGGCACCCGGCGCAGAGCGTCCAGGTGCTCCGGGCTCAGCACCAGGCCCTTGCGCAGGCCCGGCCCGAGGTCATGGGTGAGCACCCGGCCGCTGACACGCTCGGCTTTGATCTCGGCGGCCCGGAGCCGGAACGCCCTCACCGGCGCTCCGTACGATGTGTGGCCAGACCGTGCAGATCTACAACACCATGAGCCGGGGCAGGGAGAAGCTGAAGACGCTGGAGCCGGGGCGCGTCCGCATCTATTCCTGCGGACCGACCGTCTACCGCTATGTCCACGTCGGCAACCTTCGCACTTTCATGTTCGCCGACGTGCTCTGCCGCAGCCTCGAGTACCTGGGACTGGAGGTCGAGCAGGTGATGAACATCACCGACGTCGGCCACCTCACAGACGATCAGTTCGATCGCGGTGAGGACAAGATGGTGGTCAGCGCCCGCCTCGAGAACCGCTCGGCGGAGGAGATCGCCGCCCACTACACGAACGCCTTCCAGGCCGACGCCGCCCGCCTCAACATCCGGCCGCCGGCGCACCTGCCGCGGGCGACCGCCCACATCCCCCGGATGCTGGAGCTGATCGAGCGCCTGGTCGCCGGCGGCCACGCCTACGCGGTGGGGGGGACCGTGTACTACCGGATCTCCTCCTTCCCGGAATACGGCCGGCTGTCGGGCAACTCCCTTGCCGACCTGCTATCGGGGACCCGGGGCGAACCCGATCCGCGCAAGGAGAGCCCCGGCGACTTCACCCTCTGGAAGCACGCGGGGGAGAGCCGGCTCCAGGTCTGGGACAGCCCGTGGGGGCCTGGATTTCCGGGCTGGCACATCGAGTGCTCGGCGATGTCGACTGCCCTGCTCGGCGACCGCTTCGACATCCACACCGGCGGTTCCGACAACGTTTTCCCCCACCACGAGGCGGAGATCGCCCAGTCCGAGGCCGCCCTCGGCCACCGGGTCGTCTCCTACTGGATGCACGGCGAGCACCTGCTGCTGTCGGGCGCGCGGATGGCCAAGTCGGCGGGCAACTTCTTCCGGATCACCGACCTCGAGGAGCAGGGCCACGACCCGCTCGCGTTCCGCTACCTCGCGCTGCAGGCCAGGTACCGGACCAAGCTCAACTTCAGCCTGGACTCGCTGGCCACGGCCGGCCGCTCCCTGCGCCGGCTCCGCGAGCGCGTGGCGGAGTGGCGCCAGGGTCCGGACGGGCCGCGCGGGGACTTCGGGGAGCGCTTCCGGGCGGCCCTCGAGGACGACCTCGACCTGCCCTCGGCCATGGCCCTGGTGGCCGAGATCGGCCGGGCCGACCTGGCGCCCGCTGCCAAGGCGGCGCTGCTGCACGACTTCGATCGCGTGCTCGGCCTCGACCTGGGCCGGGCCCCAATGCCCCGCGGCGAGCTGCCGCCCGGCGCCGCCCAGCTACTGGAGCGCCGGGAGCGGGCCCGGGCGGCCCGCGACTTCGCCACCGCCGACCGCCTCCGGGAACAGCTCCTGGCGCTGGGAGTGGCGATCACCGATTCGGCCGGCGGCCAGCGCTGGGAGACCTCCCGGCCGGCCGGGTCCTGATTCCTACGTCGGGCCGCCCCCCGCGGAGGGTGGGAGGCCGGACACCGCGGACGGGCCGGCCCCCCCGGAGAGGGAGAGGCTCTCGGCTAGCGCGATCCCGGCCGGATCGTCCGGGCGTTCCCGGGCGCCGACGGCTCCTCCGCGGCGGTGGGCGCCGCGGAGCCACCCGGAAGGGTGGCGGGGGCGTGGCCCACGAATGCGGGTTCGCCGGCCTCGGGCGTCGGCGTCGCCGGCGGCGCCGGTGGTCGCACGGCGACCGCGGGTGGCTCCGGGCGGACTCCCGGGGGCGCGGACGCCGGCGCCGGCACGGGGACCGGCTCCGAGCGGGCCGCGGCGGCGGGCTCCGGCGAGGACGGAGCCGGTTCGGAGTGCCCGATCCCGCTGACGCGCTCGGTCCAGACGGCGGGGTTGACGCTCCCGGTCAGCACGGTGCCGGTGGCCGCCGCCGCGAAGGCGCCCACCGTCAAGCCGGCGGCCAGCTTGAGGCCGAGGGCGGCCGTCGCCCCCGAGAGCATCGAGAGGCGGCGCCGGGTGAGGTCGCGGGCTCCTCCGGCGGACCAGCGCGGAGCCGGCGCCCCGCGCGCGCAGGTGGGGTCCAGGAGGCGCTTCAGGGCCGACTCCAGCCGGCGGTCGAAGGCGTCGCGATGCTCTCCCACGGTGCTATTCATCAGTGGAAACGCCGCGCTCGCGCAGAGTACCCGGCGCCGCCCCGGTCGACTCCCCGAGCAGAATTCGCAGCCTCTCCCTGGCCGCCGCCAGGCGGGAGGCCACCGTGCGCTCCGGAATGCCCAAGGCGTGGCCGAGCTCGCGGTTGGAGTAGCCGTGATAGTGACGGAGGACGATCGCGGCGGCCTGCTTAGGCGGTAGCCGGCGGAGGGCGGCCGCCAGCTCGTCGTGGTCGGCAGGGTCGTAGGGGTTCGCGCCCGCCTCCGGGCGGCCCAGCCGACGCACCAGCTCGCCCACCTCGCGCAGGCGCATCCGGCGCCGGTGGGAGATGGCGACGTTGAGCGCGATGCGGTGCAGCCAGGCCTCGGCCGGGGCCTCGGGCTTCCAGCGCGCCCAGGAGCGGTAGGCCCGGACGAAGGCGTCCTGGACGCAGTCCTCGGCCGCTTCTCGGTCTCCCAGCACCCCCGTCAGCGTGCCCAGCAGCCGCCCGTAGCTGGCCGCGTAGAGGCGCTCGAAGTCCGCCTCCGAACCCGGCTCGTACGCCGCCCCGCCCAATCCTTGCTCCCCCACCTCACCGCTCCCCGCGGCCGGCTCTGGCGACCGGCCTTAACCACCGGCCTTGACTGCGAACGTCTGTTCGATTACGTTCAGCCGACCGCCATGCTCGCGCTGCCCCCGCTCGCCGCCGCCGACCTCCCCGGTGACGTCACGCTCGACCACATCATCCCGGGCCGCCTGGCCGAGTTCGCGGCCCTACCGGCGGACCTCCACCCCGGGCTGGTAGCCGCCCTCGCGGGCCGCGGCATCGATCGCCTCTACTCCCATCAGGCCGAAGCCTACTCGGCGGTCCGAGGTGGCCGCCACCTGGTGGTGGTGACCCCCACCGCCAGCGGCAAGACGCTCTGCTACAACCTGCCGATACTGCAGCGGGGGGGGGTGTGGCCCCGCCGCCCCGCCCACCTCCACTTACCCCCCACGGCCCGCGCCCCGG
>JBBSHA010000221.1:0-4145 GCA_038253595.1 Candidatus Dormibacterales bacterium | reverse complement strand
CTCTTCGTCGACGGCCAGGCCTACACCGGCGACCCCCGCAAGATCGTGCTCCGGAGCCACGTGCAGGTCGTGATCGAGATCGGGCCCGCGTTCGTCGAGCCCCCGCCGGCCTTCAGCTGGCCGGCCAACCTGCCTTCATAGAGTCCGCCTCGTAAAGCACCCGGGCGCTGCGGAAGTGCTCCAGCGCGCCCGCCAGGTCGTCGTCCCGGAGCGCCCCGTCCGCCGCCCGCACGTGCTCGGCTGCGCCCATCGGGCCGAGGCCCGCCAGCGCGGCCACCGCCTCCGGCAGGCGGCCGCTCGCGGCCAGTGCCCGGGCGTAGAGGCCGGCCTCCTCCGCCCCCTCGCCGGCGATCGGCCTCAGGAGGCTGAGCGCCCTCCGGGGGCGGCCGCGGGCGAGCGCCAGACGGGCCTGCTCCAGGCCCAGCTCCCGTTCCAGCCCCCGGCGGCCCTCGACCAGGTAGTCAAGCGGCGCCCCCAGCCGGTCGGCAATAACGCGCAGGACGCGGGTCGACGGCTGGCTGCGGTCCATCTCGACCTGGTTCAGGAAGGCGCGGCTGAATTCGCTGCCGGCGACCTGGGCCAGGCTCAGCCCCCGGCGCCGGCGCAGCTTCCGGACCCGCTGGCCGAGAGTCTCCCCGGCCGGCGGTGGCGGCGCCATCAGAGATAGGCGAGGGGATCGAGGCTGCGGGGCAGGCTGGTGAAGTTCCGGAAGCCGTCCCGGGTCACGATCCCGGTGTCCTCGACCCTGACCCCGCCGACGCCGAGGTGGTAGAGGCCGGGCTCGACAGTGACCACGTCGCCGGCCTGGAGCGGGCAGTCGAGATCGCGCAGCTGCGGACCCTCGTGGACCTCGAGGCCCACCCCGTGGCCGGTGGCGTGGTTCAGGCGGGGGCCGTCGGGCCGGCCCTCGAAGCCCTTGGTGGTGGTGCCGTAACCGCGCTCCACGAGCAGGCGGCACACGCCGTGGTGGATGTCGCGGCCGTTGGCGCCCTCGCGGATGGCCGCCACCGCGCCCTCCAGCGCCGCGACGCAGACCTCGTGCATCTGGCGCACGGCGTCGGTCGGCTCCCCCACGACCACCGTCCGGGTCAGGTCGCCGTGGTAATGGGAGCTGCTGCCCCGGGGGAAGATGTCGATGATGATCGGAGCGTTGGCGCGCAACTGGCCGGCGCCCCGGAAGTGGGGCACGGCCGACTCGGGCGAGCCCGCGATGATCATCTCCAGGGTCTGGTAGCCGATCTCGTTGAGGGTGGACTGGGCCCGCGCCATAAGCCGCTCCGAGGTGAGGGGACGGCCGTCCAGCCAGAGCAGCCCGTCCCGGCTCTCGGCCACCGCGAGTAAGGAGATGACCTCGGCGCAGGCGGCCTCGGCGGCGCGCTGCGCGGAGTGGATGAACGAGGCCTCCTCGGCCGACTTGCGGCGGCGCTCCTCCCCGAACAGCCCGCGCTCGATCTCGAGACCGATGCCGGCATCGCGGAGCGCCTCGTAGGCGGCCGCCGGCAGCCGGCCCGAGATCCGCACCGCGTCGACTCCGCGCTGCCGGAGCACGTCCTGGGCGAGCTGGGCCCAGGCGCCGGTGGTGTCCTGGGTCTCGGCCCAGCCGAGGTCGGCGCGGTCGGCGATCCGGGCGGCCCGGCCCTCGTTTCGCGCCCGCTCCACCTCGAGCGTGGGCACCACCAGCAGGTCGTCGCCGGGGGCGAACCGAAAGTAGAGACCGGCCTCGACGTTGAAATGGCAGGCGTAGAGAAACTCGGCGTCGTCCTGGGCGGCGAAGAGGAGCAGGGGCTTTGTCAACCTGGGCTCGACTCTAGCAGGCCGATGCGGGCGGCCTGGACGGCGCCCGCGGCGCCTGCTCCGGCGATGCCGCCGTCAGCTCAGGGGCGGTCTCGGCGGCCGCTCAGCCGATCTCGTCCCACGACGAGGTCGCGGACCCGCCCTCGAAGGGATCGGGCTCCGCCTCCTCGGCGGCGGACTTCTGGTGGAAGCGGCTGGAGATCATCTGATAGGCCATGGTCTTGGGGATGCCCAGCTTGGTCAGCGACTTGACCTCGTCGGCCATCACCTTGTCCCGCGCCACCTCGATCGCCTCCAGCACCTTCTCCACCGAGGCGGACTTCTTCTGGGTGGTTGCCATGCCTGTGCCAACTGTACCCGCTGAGGCCACGGCCAAACCCTCGCCGCTCCCGGACTAGACTTGGCGATGGTGGCCACGCCAGGGGCCGGGAAGATCCGCAACGTGGCCATGCTCGGCCACTCTCACGATGGCAAGACCACGCTTGCCGAGGCGATGCTGTTCGCCTCCGGCGCGGTCGGCCGGATGGGGTCCACCGACAGCGGCAGCGCCACCCTCGACTTCGAGCCCGAGGAGCAGAAGCGGAAGATCTCGATCAACCTCGGGGTCGCCCACCTCGAGCACGACGGCTTCAAGGTCAACCTGCTCGACACCCCCGGCTTTCTCGACTTCGCCGGCCAGGTCGACAGCGGGCTGGCGGCGGCCGAGAGCGCCCTGGTGGTCGTCAGCGCCACCAGCGACCACCTGGCGGTCGGGACCGAGGTGGCCTGGGAGCGCCTGGGCCGGGACGGCCGCCCCCGGCTGGTGGTGGTCGGCAAGATGGACAAGGAGAACGCCGACTACTTCGGTGCGCTGGACGCCATGCGCGCCCACCTGACTCCCCGCCCGGTCGCCCTCCACCTGCCCATCGGGTCGGAGGCCGGGTTCCGCGGCGTCGTCGACCTGATGCACATGCGGGCGTTCGTCACCGCTCCGGACGGCAGGGGCGGCGAGGCGCCGATCCCGGACGACATGCGGAGCCTGGTCGAGGAGCGCCACGAGCAGCTCGTCGAGGCCGCCGCCGAGGGCGACGACGGCCTGCTCGAGAAGTACCTCGACGAGGGCACCCTGAGCGCGGAGGAGGTGGAGCGCGGGCTCCGCGCCGGCGTCTTCAGCGGTCGCTTCTGCCCGGTCGTCTGCTGCTCGGCGACCAAGATGCTGGGGGTGCGCACGCTGCTGCGGGCGATCTGCGATCTGCTCCCGGCGCCGGCGGCCGATCCCTCGGCAGCCCCCCGGGCGTTCGTGTTCAGCACCGCCGCCGACCCCTTCGTGGGCCGGGTCAGCTATCTCAAGGTGCTGGGCGGCCGGATCCGGACCGACCAGCACCTGGCCAACGCCACCCGCGGTGGCGACGAGCGGCTGGCCCAGCTGTTCTTCCCCCTCGGCAAGGACCACGTCAACACCCCGGAGGTCACGGCCGGCGACATCGCGGCGGTGGCCAAGCTCCAGCACACGCACACCGGCGACCTGCTGGGCACGGCCAATGGCTCGGCGCCCGCGGTCGCGGTGCCCGCCCCGGTCTACACGCTGGCCATCTTCCCCCGCTCGCGAGCCGACGACGAGAAGATATCGACCGGCCTCGCCCGCCTCAGCGAGGAGGACCCCACTCTCCATGTCGAGCGCAACGAGGAGACCCACCAGATGCTGATCGGCGGCATGGGCGACGTCCACCTGGATGTGATCCTGGAGAAGCTGAAGCGCAAGTACGGCGTCGATGCCAGCACCGAGACTCCCCGGGTCGCCTACCGGGAGACGCTGGCCGGCAGCGCCCGGGCGGAGGGCCGCCACGTCAAGCAGTCGGGCGGCCACGGCCAGTACGCGGTCTGCACCATCGAGGTGGGACCCGCGCCGCGCGGCGACGGCTTTCTGTGGGAGGACAGGATCTTCGGCGGCTCGATCCCCCAGAACTTCCGGCCGTCGGTCCAGAAGGGGATCGTGGAGACCATGGCGCGCGGTGTTGTCGCCGGCTACCCGATGGTCGACGTCCGGGTGGCGCTTCTTGACGGCAAGTTCCACACCGTGGACTCGTCCGACATGGCCTTCCAGGTGGCCGGGTCGCTCGCCCTCCGCCGAGCCGCCGCGGAGGCCGGCCCGGTGCTGCTGGAGCCGGTCCTGGACGTGGAGGTGCGGACGCCGGAGCGGTTCCTGGGCGAGATCATGTCCGACCTCAACACCAAGCGGGGCAGGATCTCCGGCAACGAGCCCGACGGCCCGGTCCAGATCGTCTGGGCCCAGGTGCCGGAATCGGAGATGCAGCGCTTCGCCCTGGACCTGCGCTCGCTGACCCAGGGCCGGGGCACCTTCAGCACCCGCT
>JBBSHA010000220.1:0-4212 GCA_038253595.1 Candidatus Dormibacterales bacterium | reverse complement strand
ACCAGTTCTCGGGCGGCATGAGGCAGCGGACGATGATCGCCATGGGGCTCGGCAATGAACCCGGCCTTCTGATTGCGGATGAACCCACCACCGCCCTCGATGTCACCATCCAGGCCCAGGTCCTAGAGGTGCTGCGGCGGCTGAACGGTGAGCTGGGCACGGCGGTGGTTCTGATCACCCACAACATGGGTATAGTCGCCGAGCTCTGCTCGCGGATCGTGGTCATGTATGCCGGCCAGGTGGTCGAGGAGGGGCCGGTGGAGCGAGTCTTTGCCCACCCGGATCATCCCTACACCGAGGGTCTGCTCCGATCGGTGCCGAGGCTGGACGGCTCGCGCCGTAGCCGCCTCTATTCGATCGAGGGTCAGCCGCCGCAGCCGGGTCGGCAGCCTCGCGGATGCCCCTTTCATCCCCGCTGCGCCTACCGCGTCGAGCGCTGCACGAGTGAGCGCCCACCTCTCCTCGAGCTCTCCCCCGCCCACCGCTCCGCCTGCTGGGTGACGCAGGATGGAGGGGAGCTGGGGGCCGCCCAGGCAGCAACCACAGTCGCTGCAGCGACCGCAAACCCCTCCGGAGGAGCTCCGCTGCTGGAGGTGAGGGGCCTCGTCAAGCACTTCAGCTTGGGGGGCAGCCTGCTGAGTAGAGCCCGGACCGTACACGCGGTGGACGGGGTCGACCTCGAGGTGAGAGCGGGCGAGACGCTGGGGCTGGTGGGCGAGTCCGGCTGCGGCAAATCGACCCTGGGCCGGGTGCTACTCGGAGTATATCCGCCGACCGCCGGCTCGGTGAGCTTTGGGGGGGAGAGGATCGTGTCGCAAGACCAGGCCCTTTTGCGTCGCCACGCCCAGATGGTGTTCCAGGATCCCTATGGCTCCCTGAACCCAAGGCTGACCGTGGGGGAGATGATCGCGGAGCCGCTCGCGGTGCACGGTCTTGTCCGCGGCCGGGCGGCTGGCGAACGGGTGGGCGAGCTGTTGGAATTGGTGGGACTCAGTCGCCAGCACGGGCGCCGCTATCCCCATGAGTTCTCCGGAGGTCAGCGGCAGCGGATCGGCATCGCACGGGCCCTGGCCGCCGAGCCGCAGCTGATAGTGGCGGACGAGCCGGTGTCAGCCCTGGACGTGTCGATCCAGGCACAGATCATCAACCTCTTGCAGGATATCCAGCGCCGGCTGGGCCTCAGCTACCTCTTCATCGCGCACGACCTGGCGGTTGTGCGGCACCTCAGCAACCGGGTGGCCGTGATGTACCTCGGCAAGGTGGTCGAGTCGGCCACCACCGATGAGCTGTTCGCGCGGCCACTCCACCCCTACACGGTCGCACTGATCTCAGCAGCGCCAGTCCCCGAGCCCGCCCGAGCGGCGCGCCCCTCCGGGATGGTTCTCCAGGGAGACATCCCGAGCCCGATCAGCCCGCCGTCTGGATGCCGCTTCCACACCCGCTGCCCGATCGGCCCCCTGGCCCATCCCGAGCGCCGCATCTGCATTGATCAGGAGCCGCCGCTGGCCGAGCTAGCCCGCGGCCGGTTGGCCGCCTGTCACTTCGCAGGAGAACTCTGAGCCGATCCAAGAGGGTGCGCAGGGCGGCCGCGGAAGGAGAGGATGGGCTCCCTGGTGACGTGTGCCGTTAACCCCAGTCCGTCAACTCGAGCCCGTGGGGCTGCTGTCAAGGCACGAT
Source organism: Candidatus Dormibacterales bacterium (assembly GCA_038253595.1). GTDB lineage: Bacteria > Chloroflexota > Dormibacteria > Dormibacterales > Dormibacteraceae > JBBSHA01. The sequence goes on along the minus strand of JBBSHA010000220.1, from coordinate 2,535 downwards.
CGCGCAGACCTGACGGGGAGGTAGTTCAGCCGCCCGCCCGAGTTCCTCTTGGGCCTTGCTTGCGAGATTACTGAGACGGGTTAACGGCACCCCGCTCGCCCCGGAGGACCGTCTTGGGCTCGACCCCCTCATCTTCCAGAGGAAGACGTGGATCGTGGAAAGGCATATGCCGGGGTGGTCGACAACCACAAGAGGCCCGAGACTAGCCTTTCAACCACGATGTGAATTCGTAATCTGGCAGGCTGCCCGCTCCGGTTCAAACGCTTAAGGTAAGCCGCCCACTTTCGCCGGACCAGCTCACGATGCCAGCGGAGGAAGTCTCGGGGCTGGGCAGCAGGCGGCCAGCCCAGCCGCCTGCGCCGCCCGCCAACGCTGCTCGCCGCAGACGATCTGATAGCGGCCGCGCTGCCCCGGAGCGGGCTCAACTTCCAGAACCGGGTTGTGCCTGCCGGCCTGCATGGATCCGGAGAGCTTGGCGACCAGCTCGACGGACACATTGTTTGTTAACCGGCCCTCGGGTAGCGGCGGGCAACCAGCCACAGGAAGCAGCGAATGCATCTCTTAGGAGGCCTCCTCGAAGCCATGGAACGCATGGGTCAGGCCCGCGAGAACACGGCCGACCTGCGCCCGCTCTTCATCCGTCACCCGAGGCCGCAGGATGCCGACCAGACGCGCGAGCTGACGGCAAAGATCGCTGAGCTGGTCGAGCTGGGTCTCGAAGGCAAGTGGGTCTGCGGGCACGGACCGGGTGCCGCCGGCGAGCGCGTCCGCGACAGACACATTCGGGTCGTGGCGGAGGCGGGTGACGGCCGCCTGGAGCTGACGGTACGTCAGATGTGCAGCTCGCTCGGCCAGCTCAGCGCGCCGGCCGCGATCCTGAACGCGAGCGATGAGCGGCGCGTGCTGAGCGGGCAGGGCGTTGACGTCTTCGAGCACGTCAGGCTCAAGCCGCAGTACCGAGAGCTTGGCCTTGCGTGCTGCCTCGCTGATGCCCAGCGCTCGCTCGGTCACGTGCCAGGGCGAGAGAGGCCCGACGGTCAGGCCGTCCGCGCTCTTGATGACGTTGATCTTGTGTTCGACGAGGAGCGCCTTCAGGTCGTCGCGGTGCCGATGGATCTCGGCGATCTCCCTGAGGCGCCGGCTGTCGAGTGGTTGGAAGGGGACGTCCTGGTCCTGCAACTGCCGCTCGGCGACTTCCACGGCGCCGAGCGTCTTGGCCAGGAGAAGGAGCTGGGCGTCTTCATACGGCGTGAGGTCCGCCCGAAGGCGGTTCTCCTCGTACTGCTTCTGCAATCGCTGAAGCGACCCGAGTCGCTCGTGGATCCGGACAAGCACACGGTCGAGGCCGGCTTCCTTGGCCGCCCGCCAGCGTTGCTCCCCACAGACGATCTCGTAGTGGCCGGGCATGTCGGGAGCCGGCTCCACGTCGAGTACGGGATCGTGGCGGCCGGCCCGCATCGACTGGGCCATCTTGGAAACGAGGTCGAGAGAGACCGTCGTGCGCGGTTGCAGGGGAGACGGATGGATGTTCTCGACCGGAAGCATTGCCAGTCCGTCCGGCAAGGGCTGCCTGCTCATTGCACCGCTCCGGATCGGGAGGGCCAATCCCCAACCGCCCTTCCTGTAGGTTGGCGAGCCAGGATGGGGGTGCGAGGGTGAGTTTGGAAGCGGCGCCGACCGGCGTCCGTGTGAAACGACAGGGACCCGGACATCGACTGGTCGGAGATGGCCCGATCACCGATCTCGGCAATCGCTATCTCGGGCACCTGGACGTGCGCGGCTTCTCGCCCGCAACCGTCCGCGGCTACGCGTACGACCTGCTCTGCCTCAGCCGCTTCATGGTCGAGCGACGCATCCAGTTGCAGGACGTGATGCCGATGGACCTCTTCGACTGGCTGGATTGGCAGGCCAAACTGCCGAGAAGGCGTTCGGACGATCGTGTCGTGCAACTCGACCAGTGGCGCGGTTCTGCGCCGGCGACCATGAACCGCCGTGTTGCGGCTGCTCGTGGCCTGTTCGAGTTCGCCGTCATCAACGGCGTGCGCGCTGACAACCCGGTTCCGGCGGCGCGACGCTCGACTGGTCTGCGAGCTCGCTCGGGAGGCATGCTCGGCCACCTCGGACGACGCCGTCCACGACAGGGTGGTCGTCTGGTGCGCCAGATGCGCTGGCTCCCGGAGAGCCTCGAACTCGATGAGGTGAACGCCTTCCTCGGGGACCTCGAGACCCACCGAGATAGAGCCATGGTCCTGGCGATGGTGCTTGGGGGATTGCGTGCGGCCGAAGTGCGCGGACTGCTGCTGGCAAACGTGGACATGGGTCTGCGTCAGCTGCGGGTTCGAGGCAAGGGTGGCCGCGAGCGAGTCGTCCCGGTCGACCGCGCGTTCTTCGCCGAGTGCACCGCCTACCTCAGGGCAGAGCGGCCGACAGGATGCACAACCGCCGAGTGCTTCGTGGTGCTGCGCGGTCCGACGCGAGGTGGTCCGCTCACAGAAGCCGGCCTGCGCAAGGTTTTTCGCGTCCACCGCGACCGTT
>JBBSHA010000219.1:0-4215 GCA_038253595.1 Candidatus Dormibacterales bacterium | reverse complement strand
AGCGGATGCTGGACACGATCGCGTCCGAGCTGGGGCTCGACCCGCTCCTGCTGCGCCGCCGCAACCTGCTCGGCGGCCTGCCCCGAACCAGCATCGCGGGCCGGGCGCTGGACTCGGGTGACTACGGCCGCCTGCTCGACCGGCTGGAGGCGTCGGCCGGCTACGCCGCGCTCAGGGCCGGCCAGCGGCAGGCACGCGCGCAGGGCCTGCTGCTGGGGATCGGGGTGTCGCTGTTCAATGAGCACAGCGGCACCGGTCGGACCGAGTACCGCAGCCGCGGCATCACCACGGTGCCCGGCCTCGACGCCACCCGGGTCCGCGTCACGCCGGCGGGCCGGGTCGAGGTCCACACCAGCTCGGCGGACGCCGGCCAGGGTCATGGTGAGACCTACCGGCTGGTGGCGGCGGAGCGGCTGGGGCTCCCGGCCGAGCGGGTGGACGTGTTCGAGGGCGACACCGACCTCTGCCCGCCCGGCACCGGCGCCTTCGTCAGCCGGGGGGCGGTGGGCCTGGCGGACAGCCTGGTGGCCGCGCTGGAGGCGGCCGCCGAGCAGGATCTCCAGCCCGGCACCGACGTGACCCGGGTGGTGGACCCGGTCCAGGTCTTTCCCAGCGGCGCCCACCTGGCGGTGGTGGAGGTCGACCCGGCCAGCCTGGTCCCCCGGGTGCTCGCTTACCACGCCGTCGAGGACTGCGGCCGGGTCCTCCATGAGCAGGTGGTGGCGGGCCAGGTCCGGGGCGGGGTGGCGATGGGCATCGGCAAGGTGCTGATGGAGGAGTGCGTGTACGGCGACGACGGCCAGATCCAGACCGCCAGCCTGCTCGACTACCTGGTTCCGCTGGCCGCTGACGTGCCGCCGGTGTTGATCGAGCACCTAGGCTCGCCCAGCCCCCGGACCCGGCTGGGGAGCAAGGGAGTGGGCGAGGCGGGCACGATCGGCGCCTTCGGAGCTGTCAGCAACGCGGTCCAGGACGCCATCGCCCCGCTCGGCGCCGAGCTGAGCCGCCTACCCTATTCCCCGAGCCGCATCTTCGAGGCCGTGGAGGCGGCGGCTGGGGAGCGAGGCCCTGGTGGAGCGGAAAAGACCCCTCCAGGCCCGGGAATCTCCGGGGGCCCGGGCCCGGGCCAACTACAGTAGGTAGCCCGATGCCCAAACCCAGCACCGTCTACGTCTGCCGGGAGTGCGGCGGCGACACGCTGCGGTGGGCCGGTCAGTGCCCGCACTGCCGGGCCTGGAACACCCTCGAGGAGTTCCGCGAAGCCCGCTCCGGCCAGGTCAGGGGTGGCCGCCGGCCACCGCCCGGCGCCCAGCCGCGGGCGCTGCCCGTTACTGAGGTGGATGTGGACGCAGCCCCGCGCACGGCCCTGGAGTGGGGGGAGCTGAACCGGGTCCTCGGCGGCGGCGTGGTCAGGGGCAGCCTGACCCTGCTTGGGGGCGAGCCGGGAGTGGGGAAGTCCACCCTGCTGATGCACCTGGCGGCCCAGGCCACCCGCGGCGGTGACCGGGTCCTCTACACCAGCGGCGAGGAGTCGGCCCAGCAGGTGGGGATGCGGGCCAGGCGTCTGGAGGCCCTCAGCCCGGACCTCCTGGTGCTGGCCGAGAACGACCTCGACGCGCTGCTCGTGGCCATCGAGCGCGAGCAGCCGGCTCTGGCGATCGTGGACTCCATCCAGACCGTGTACGACTCGGCGGTGGACTCGGCGGCCGGCAGCGTCAGCCAGGTCCGCGAGGGCGCCAGCCGGCTGATGCGGCTGGCCAAGGACTCGGGGGTGCCGATCTTCCTGGTCGGGCATGTGACCAAGGAGGGGGCGATCGCCGGCCCCCGGGTGCTCGAGCACATGGTGGACACCGTCCTCTACCTGGAGGGGGAGCGGCGCCAGGAGTTCAGGATCCTGCGCGCCACCAAGAACCGGTTCGGCTCGACCGAGGAGATCGGGGTCTTCGCCATGGCCGGGGCGGGCATGATCGAGGTCCTGGACCCCAGCGCCCTGCTCCTGAGCGGGCAGCGCTCGGCGCCGGGGACCGTGGTGATCACGGCCATGGAGGGCAGCCGGCCGCTCCTGGTGGAGCTGCAGAGCCTGGTCGCCCAGAGCAACTTCGGGCTCCCCCGGCGCTCGACCACGGGTTTCGACCTGAGCCGCCTGCACATGATCCTGGCGGTCCTGGAGAAGCGGGCCGGCCTCGGCCTGGCCAACCAGGACGTCTACGTCAACGTGGCCGGAGGTCTGCGCATCACCGAGCCGGCGGCGGACCTCGGCCTGGCGCTCAGCGTGGCCGGCAACCTGCGCGACCATGCCCTGCCGGAGGGCACGGTGGCGATCGGCGAGCTGGGCCTCACGGGCGAGGTGCGCCGCGTCGGGCAGATGGAGAGGCGGCTCGCCGAGGCGGCCCGGCGGGGCCTCAGCCGGGCCATCATCCCGCGCGGCGCCGGCGCCGGGCGGGTCTCCGGGATCGAACTGTTCGAGGTGGGACACGTGGCCGAGGCGATCGCCGCCGCCTTCAACGGGGTGGCCGGAGCCGTTCACCGATGAGGAGGCAGCGATGGGTTCCGAGGCGGTAGCCCGCGGGCTGGGCACGTTCCTCGGGGTGGTCGGCGGATTCGTCCTCGGCTACGCAATGGTGCAGACCGGTGGCATCCACCCGCCCGCGAGCGCTGCGATCATCGCGCTGACCAGCCTGGAGGGCATGATCTTCGCCTACCTGGGCACCCCCTACCTGTCCACCAGCTACCGGGTGGTCATCGCCCGGCTCGTCGCCACGCCACTCCAGGACCTGATCGCCGGTCTGCTGGGCATGATCGTGGGTCTGGTGCTGGCCGTCCTGATCGGCTTTTTCGTGCGCGAGTTCATTTACGGGGTCGCCCTGAGCGCCGTGCTGGCGCTGCTCCTGGCCGTCACCGGCGCCCAGGTCGGCCTGACCCGCCGGGCCGAGCTGGTCGCCCTCTTCGGCGGCGGCGAGCGCGCGCAGGACCCGGACCGGATCGCAGCCGCCCTCCTCGACACCTCGGTGATCATCGACGGCCGGATCCTGGACCTCGCCCGCACCGGCTTCATCGACATACCCCTGGTGGTCACCCGCTCGGTGCTCAAGGAGCTCCAGTACGTTGCCGACTCCGCCGACGCCATGCGCCGTGGCCGGGGCCGGCGCGGTCTGGACATCCTGACCCAGATGGAGAAGGAGAAGGACTCCATCCAGAAGTTGGAGGTGTACGACGACGACAGCTCCGGCGCGCTGGAGATCGACAACCGGCTGGTGCGGCTGGCCAAGGCGCGGGGCTGGGCGATCATGACCAACGACTTCAATCTCAACAGGGTGGCCAACCTGGAGGGGATCAGGGTGCTCAACCTGAACGATCTCGCCAACGCCATGAAGCCGGTTGCGATCCCGGGCGAGGAGCTGGTGGTGACGGTGGTCAAGGAGGGCAAGGAGGCGGGCCAGGGGGTGGGCTACCTGGACGACGGTACGATGGTGGTCATCGAGAACGGCCGCCGGCACCTCAACAAGACCATCGCCACCAGCGTCACCTCGGTGCTCCAGACCACCGCCGGCCGGATGATCTTCGCCGCCCCGGTCGGCGACGGGGGCCGCCGCGCCCAGTTGCGGGGGGCGGAGCACTGATGCGGGTCGGCGCCATCGTGGCGGCCGCCGGGGCCGGCACCCGCCTGGGCCGCGGCAGCAAGGCGCTGGTCCAGCTCAACGGCCGCACCACGCTGGCCCGGGTGGTCGAGCTGTTCGCCTCGCTGGAGGAGGTCGACCGGATTGTCGTGGTCGCCCCGCCGGCGCGGCTTGACGCGGCCCGGCTCGAGGTCGAGGCTAACACCGGTCGCCACCCGGTGCTCGTCTGCGCCGGCGGCGACACCCGCCAGCTCTCGGTGCGCGCGGGGCTGGCGGCGCTCGGCGACTGCGACTACGTGCTGATCCATGACGCGGCCCGACCGCTGGTCTCGGCGGACCTCGTCCGCCGGGTGCTGGCCGCCGCCATTGAGAGCGGCGCGGCCATTCCCGGCCTCCCTCCGCGTGACGCCGTCAAGCGGGTGGAGGGATGTCGGCTGGTGGAGAGCCTGGACCGCTCCCACATCGTCCTCGCCCAGACCCCCCAGGGCTTCCGCCACCACCTGCTGGAGCGGGCCCACTTCGAGGCCGCCGACGCCGGCCTGGTGGGCGACGACGACGCCCAGCTGGTGGCCGCCACCGGCCACGCCGTGACCATTGT
>JBBSHA010000218.1:0-4219 GCA_038253595.1 Candidatus Dormibacterales bacterium | reverse complement strand
TCGGTGCTGCCGCTGCCCAATGAGGAGATCAAGGGCCGGATCATCGGCCGGGAGGGGCGCAACATCCGGGCGCTCCAGCAGGCCACCGGCATCGACCTTATCGTCGACGACACGCCCGAGGCGGTCGTCATCAGCGGTTTCGACCCCGTGCGCCGGGAGATCGCGCGGGCATCACTCAACAAGCTCATCGTGGACGGCCGGATCCACCCCGCGCGGATCGAGGAGACGGTCGCCAAGGCGCGACAGGAGGTCCTGCAGCGCATCAAGGAGGAGGGTGAGGCGGCGGTGCTGGAGGTCGGCCTCCAGGGTCTCCACCCGGAGATCGTCCGCCACCTGGGAATCCTTCGCTTCCGGACCAGTTACGGGCAGCAGGTGCTCAACCACTCCAAGGAGGTGGCGTACCTGGCCGGCATGATGGCCGCCGAGATCGGTGCGGACGTCCGCACCGCCAAGCTGGCAGGTCTGCTCCACGACATCGGCAAGTCCATCGACCACGAGGTCGAGGGCGGCCACGCGGTCATCGGGGCTGACCTGATCCAGCGCCACGGGGTGGCCGCCCCGGTGGTCCACGCTGTGCGTGCCCACCACTACGACGAGGAGCCCCACACCATCGAGTCCCATCTCCTTATTGCGGCCGACGCGATCTCGGCCGCCCGGCCCGGGGCCCGGCGGGAGACCCTGGACGCGTACGTAAAGCGTCTCGAGAAGCTGGAGGAGATCGCCAACTCCTTCACGGGAGTCCAGCAGTCCTACGCCATCCAGGCCGGCCGCGAGGTCCGGATCCTGGTCCGCCCCGACCAGATCGACGATTCGTCGGCGCAGCTCATGGCCCGCGACATCGCCAAGCGGATCGAGAGCGAGCTCAGCTACCCGGGCCAGATCCGGGTGACGGTCGTGCGCGAAACGCGGGCGATCGAGTACGCGAAGTAACCCAGAGGGGAGGTCCGGCCGCGGACCTCCCCTCTTTCATGTCCCTCGCAAAGCCGTCGGGTAGCCTTGCCAAGTTCATGGACGCTGCCCGGGCCCAGATGACCGACGACTTTCGCATCCTGCTCCCACCCCACGGAATCTGCGATTCCGCGGGGACCCCGGGGGTGGCGTCACGGTACGGCACGAGATGACCGACGACTTCCGCATCCTGTTCCCACCCCACGGAATCTGCGATTCCGCGGGGACCCCGGGGATGGCTTCGCGGTACGGCACGAGATGACCGACGACTTCCGCATCCTGTTCGTGGGTGACGTGGTCGGCCGCCCCGGGCGCGAGGCGGTGGCTGTGCTGCTGCCCCAGCTGAGGGCGGAGGTGGGACCCCACCTGACGATCGTGAACGGCGAGAACGCCGCCGGTGGGTTCGGGATGACGGCGAAGACGTGCCGGGAGATTCGGGACGCCGGGGCCGACGTGGTCACGGCGGGCAACCACGTCTGGGACCAGAAGCAGTTCGTGGAGGAGATCGCCGGCCTTGACGACGTGCTCCGGCCCTACAACTTCCCGCCCGGAGCACCCGGCCGGGGGGCGCTCGTGGTCGAAGCGGGGGGCGAGCAGGTGCTGGTCATGAACCTCATGGGCCGGCTCTTCATGAACGACATCGACGACCCCTTCCGGGCGGCGGACGCGATCCTGGCGGCCAACGCCGGGCCCCGGATCGTCTTCTGTGACCTGCACGCCGAGGCCACCTCGGAGAAGACCGCCATGGGCTGGTACCTGGACGGGCGGGTGAGCGCGGTCGTCGGCACCCACACCCACGTGCCCACCGCGGACCACCGGGTGCTGCCGGGCGGGACCGCTTACGTGACCGACGTGGGCATGGTTGGGCCCCGGGACGGCGTCATCGGCGTCGACCCCAAGGCCGCGGTCGACCGCTTTCTGACCGGCATGCCCCATCGCTTCGAAACCGGTTCCGGCGTCGTGACATTCAATTCAGTACTGGTTACCATTAGCAGGCTCTCCGGAAGGGCCGCAACCATCCAGCGCATCGATCGAGAACACATTTGACGGGGGTAGTTCCAGCCATGACGGGGGACGGCCGGGCCCCGGTGGAGGTGCTGAAGGTCTCAGCCACCTCGAAGCCGGTGGCCGTGGCGGGCGCCATTGCGGGCGTGATTCGCAACGCCGGCAAGGTCGAGGTCCAGGCCATCGGGGCCGGGGCGATCAACCAGGCCGTGAAGGCGATCGCGATCTCGCGCGGCTACGTGGCGCCGGGCGGGCTCGACATCGTGTGCATACCGTCGTTCATCGACATCTCCATCGACGGCGAGGAGCGGACCGGCATCAGGCTCCTGGTGGAGGTCCGCTGAGCTCCCAGGCCCGCTCCTTCCACGTCTGGACGATCGGCTGCCAGATGAACCTGGCCGATTCCGAGACCCTGTCCCGGCAACTGCTCGCCGCGGGCTACGTCGAGGCCCAGGACCTGGCCCGGGCCGACATCGCGATCCTCAACACCTGCGTCGTCCGCCAGGCGTCGGAGGCCAAGGTCTACTCCAAGCTCCAAGAGCTGGGCGCCTGGAAGACGCCGGAGCGGACTCTCGCGGTCACCGGCTGCATCGTCCGGAAGGAGGGCGAGACGCTGCTCGAGCGCTTCCCGCAGCTGGACGCTGTGGTGCCGATCGGCGGCCACCGGCCCTTCCTGGAGCAGCTGGAGGTCCGCTACGACTACGCGCTCGGCGAGCCGCTGCCGGTGGCGGGCCGGACGGGTGTCAGCCACTTCATCAACGTGATTCAGGGCTGCGATCACAAGTGCACCTTCTGCATCGTGCCCCAGGTCCGCGGCCGCGAGGTGCACGCGCCGATGGCCGGGGTGCTGGCCCAGTGCCGGCAGGCCGTCGTCGAGGGAGCTCGAGAGGTGGTGCTGCTGGGCCAGAACGTGGACGACTACCAGGACCCGGGGGGGCGCGGTGGGCTGGCCGCGCTGGTCTCGGAGGTGGAGCGCATCCCCGGCCTGGCCCGGCTGCGTTTCATGACCTCCCATCCCCAGGACCTGGAACCGGCGCTGCTGGAGGTGATGGCCCGCAGCCGCGTGATCGCCCACGAGCTGCAGCTGCCGGTGCAGTCGGGCGACGACCTCATTCTGAAGCGGATGGCCCGCGGCTACCAGGTCGGCCACTACCGCGCGATCGTCGAGCGGGCCCGGCGGCTGATGCCGGACCTCGGCCTGTACACTGACATCATCGTCGGCTTCCCCGGCGAGACCGAGGCCAGGTTCCAGAACACCCGCCGCCTGCTCGAGGAACTCCAGTTCGACGTGGTCCACCTGGCCCAGTACTCGCCGCGGCCGGGCACCCACGCCGGCGACCACTGGCCGGATGACGTCCCCGCCGACGAGAAGCGGCGCCGGATCAACGACCTGCTCGGCCTGCAGCGGCGGATCGCCGCCGGCCGGACCGCCCGCTGGCTGGGCCGCGAGGTCGAGGTGCTGGTGGAGGCGACGGACGAGCTGGGGCGGCCTTACGGTCGCAACCGCCAGGGCAAGCGGGTGATCGTCAGGCGGGCGCCCGTCCGGCCGGGCGACCTGGTCCGGGTCCTGGTCGAGGAGGCGAACCCGGGCCAGCTGGCCGGAACACTCGCGAGCTGATGCCCGGCCCCGGCGCCCAGACGCCGGCGATGAAGCAGTACTGGGAGGCCAAGGCCCGGCAGCCCAACGCCATCCTCCTGTTCCGATTGGGCGACTTCTTCGAGATCTTCTTCGACGACGCCGTAACGGCGGCGCCGGTCATGGGCGTCACGCTCACGTCCCGGCCGTTGAAGGGCGGCCGCCAGCCGATGTGCGGGGTTCCCCACCACTCCTGGCAGCTCTACGCCGGCAGGCTGCTCCGGGCCGGGCACCGGGTGGCGATCTGTGACCAGGTCGAGGCGGCCGGAGGCCGGGGGGTGGTCCGGCGCGAGGTGACTCGGGTGCTCACCCCGGGGACGGTGGTCGACGACGCCTACCTGGAGCCGACCCGCTCCAACTGGCTGGTCGCGGCCTGGACCCAGGCGGGCCTGGCCGGCCTGGCGGCGTGCGACGTGTCGACGGCAGAGCTGCTGCTCTGCCAGCTGCCGGCCGAGCGGCTGCCCTCGGAGCTGGAGCGGCTGGCTCCCGCCGAGCTCCTCACCCCGCCCGCGGTGGAGGCCTACCGGTTCGACCCCGAGCGCGGCCGGCGGCGGCTGACCGAGGGTCTGGGGATCGCCTTCGCCGGCTCGATCGGGGCCGAGGCGGCGCCGCTGGCCTGGGGCGCGGCGG
>JBBSHA010000217.1:0-4246 GCA_038253595.1 Candidatus Dormibacterales bacterium | reverse complement strand
GTGGACGTCGGCGTTGGCGTGCGGCCGGGGGTCCTGGGGCATGTAGCCGAGGCCGCCCTGGCGGAGGACCACCCCCGAGGCCGGGTCCAGCTCGCCGGCCAGCACCCGCAGGAGGCTGGTCTTGCCGGCCCCGTTGACGCCGACCAGCCCGGCCTTGTCACCCTCGCGGATGGAGAAGGAGGCGCCGCTCAGCACCGGCCGTCCCGCCACCTCCACGTTGAGATCTCTGGCTTCGAGCATGGCCTCGATTATCTCTGCCCGCACTCGGCGAGCGCGGCCAGCAGCGCCCGCCCGTAGCGCTCCAGCTTGGCCGGTCCCACCCCCGGCACCCCGCTCAGCTCGTCCAGGCCGCGCGGCCGGCGGCCGGCGATCTCCAGCAGCGTGCTGTCGTGGAAGACCACGTAGGCGGGGACCCCCGAAGCCTGCGCGGTCTCCCGCCGCCAGGTCCGCAGCAACTCCACGCAGGCCCCGTCGGCCTCCGGGCCGAGGCCCGCGGCGGGGGCCGCCGGCCGGCGCCGGGCGGCAGCCGCCACCGGCAGCGACAGCGCGGGCGGGGCACCGGCCAGCGCTTCGCGGCCCTCGCGGCTGATCAATACCACCGGGTACTCGCCGCTGCTCTTCTGGAGGAGGCCGGCCTCCAGCAGCTCGTCGACCAGGGCCTTCAGGGTGTCCGGTGAGAGGTGGGAGAGGGCGCCGAAGTGCTCCAGCTCGGTGACCCAGGGCTGGGAGCGGGTCAGCTTGCTGGGCCGCCCGGCGAGCACCGTGGCCAGATTGGAGGCACCGATCCGCCCCGAGAACCGGGCCCCGGCGGCGAGGGCGGCGCGCACCACCTCGGGAGCCACCGGCTGCTCACGCCGGGTGCCGGAGTCCAGGCAGTTGTCGCAGGCGCGGCAGGTGCGGGCGACGCCCTCCTCGCCGAAGTAATCGGCGATGCGGGCGTGCCGGCAGGTGCGGATCGCGGCGTAGGAGAGCACCTGCTGGAGGCGGGCGTAGGCGTGGTCCTTGAGCGGGCTGTCGGCGCCGGGGTGGGCCTGCTCGATGAAGAAGGAGTGGAGGTCGCGGTCGGCCGGCGACCAGAGCAGGATGCACTCGGCGGGGTCTCCGTCGCGGCCCGCCCGGCCGGCCTCCTGGTAGTAGCCCTCGAGGCTGCCCGGCACGTGGACGTGGATCACCTGCCGGATGTCGGGCAGGTCCACCCCCATGCCGAACGCGGTGGTCGCGACCACCACCTTGAGCCGGCTGGAGGCGAAGTCGTCCTGGACCTGACGCCGGACGTCGTCCGCCAGGCGCCCGTTGTAGGCCGCGGCCGGGAAGCCGCGGGTCGCGATCAGCGCGGCGATCTCTTCCGAGGCGGCCACCGTGCCGGCGTAGACAAGGGCCCGCCCGGCGCCGGGGTCCAGGCGGGCGAGCAGGCTCTCGCGCTTGCCCCGGTCGCCGCGGCAGCGCTCGGCCGAGAGGCGGAGGTTGGGCCGGTTGAAGCCGGTCACCGAGATGAAGGGCCGCCGCATCCCGAGGATGGTGGCGATGTCCTCGCGCACGGGCGGGGTCGCCGTGGCGGTGAAGGCGGCGACGGGGGGATTGCCGCAGGCAGCCAGTGCCCGGCCCAGCAGCCGGTAGTCGGGCCGGAAGTCGTGTCCCCAGCTGGAGATGCAGTGGGCTTCGTCGACCACCACCCGGCCGACGCCGAGGCCGGCCAGCCGCTCCAGGAAGCCGGGCCGGGAGAAGCGCTCGGGGGCCACGTAGAGCAGCCGCAGGGCCCCCTCGCCGGCCTCTTCCAGCTGGCGCACCTGGAGCTCGCGGCCCAGAGTCGAGTTGATGTAGCCGGCGGCCACGCCCAGGCTGCGGAGCCTGTCGACCTGGTCCTTCATGAGCGCGATCAGGGGCGACACCACCAGCGTGAGCCCGCCCCCGGCGATGGCCGGGATCCAGTAGCTGATGCTCTTGCCGGAGCCGGTCGGAGCCACCGAGAGGACGTCCCGGCCGTGGAGCTGGGCGTCGACGACGTCGGCCTGCCCGAGCCGGAAGTCGTCGAACCCGAAGGTTTCGCGAAGGATGTCGCGCGGCGGCGAGGAGGCGGAGGTCACAAACATGAAGTCTGCCCGTTCCGGGCCGGTCCGCACACTTCCTTAACAGCCTGCGGGTTACCTCTGCGGCCCGCCCGCGTTGTTCTGCCATGAATGCGATCGCCCGATCCATACCCGCCGTTGCCGTCCTGCTCCTGCTGGTGGCCGGCTGCTCCGGCCCCGCCGCCTCCAACACCGCCGGCAGCCGGCCCGCCGGCACCCCGGCGTCCGGCTTCGCGGGCCCCGGCGCCGCCCCGGGCAGCGTCAAGTCGACCGCCGGGGTCCCGGCCGGCCCGGCGGCGGCGGTGCCGGCGCCGGCGCCGCCGCCCGGCGACCTCGCCCTGCCCGAGGGCAACCGCGTCCAGCGGTCCGCCCGGCTCACCCTGGAGGTGGGGGACGGCAGCTTCGATCGCAAGCTGGACGAGGTCCTGGCCCTGGCCACCAGCCAGGGCGGCTATGTCTCCGGTTCCAACGCCGCCGCGCCCGAGGGCGGCCGCCTGCGCACGGGCCAGATCACGTTCCAGGTCCCCTCGGCCCGCTTCGACGACACCCTCGCCGCGCTGCGCCGGATGGGCCGGGCGGAGGCCATCGGGATCAGCGGCAACGACGTCAGCCAGCAGTACGTCGACCTCCAGGCCCGGCTCCGCAACGCAGAGGCTCAGCGCGACGCCATGCTGGCGTTGCTCGGCCAGGCCAAGTCGGTGAACGAGATCCTCCAGGTCCAGAACCAGCTCGGCCAGGTGACGGGCCAGATCGAGCAGCTGAAGGGCCAGATCGCCTTTCTCGACCACACGACCACCTTCGCCACCCTCGCGGTGACCATCCGGGAGGGGGCGGCGATCGCCCGCCCGGCCGACGAGTGGGGCTTCCGGTCGGCGCTCCAGCAGGCGCTGCACAGTTTCGTCAACACCATCAACGCGGTGGTCGTCGGCCTCGGAGCGCTGGGCCCGGTCCTGATCGCCGGCCTGCTGGCGGCGCTCCTCTTCCGCAGGTTCCGGCCCCGCTCCCGGGCGGCTGCCGAGAGCTCGTAGCCGAGCAGCCTGGCGACGGCCTCTACGCTGAGTGCGTGGAGGTCGTCCGCAACCTGGGCCGGCGCCGGCTGCGCAACCTGCTCACCATGGGGGGGATCACGATTGGCGTGCTCGCCCTGACGACGATGGGGGCACTGGCCGAGAAGAGCAACAGCCTGCTGGACGGCGGTGTCCGCTTCTTCTCCGACCACATCGCGGTGGCCGACGCCTCCAACCAGTTCGGGACCAGCCTGATCGATATCGGCAAGGCGGACCGGATCCAGGCGGTGGCGGGGGTGGCCGGCGCCTACCCCACCATCACACTGCCGGCGCGTGGCGATCCGGGAGGCTTCCGGGGGCCCCTGCTGATCACCGCCGTGCAGCCCGCCGAGGCCGCCCACCTCCATTTCAAGCTTGCCCTGGCGGAGGGCCGCGGACTGGATCCGGCAGGCCGCTCGGAGGTGGTGTTGGGTGCCGACCTCGCCCGCCAGCTGAGGGTCGGGACGGGCGCCACGGTGACCCTTCCGGTGCCCGCCAAGGAGGTGGGAGCCGGCCCCGCCGGGCACCGTTTCCGGGTGGTCGGGCTGCTGGCCAAGACGCTGACCGTTCCCGACGGCTTTGCCGAGGTCGGCTTCCCGGACGCCCAGCAGATCCTCGCCGAGAGCCTGCCGGCGAGCCTGCGGGGCTCGCTCGAACCCTCCCGGCTGGCGACCGGCATCGACGTGTTCGGAGGTCCGCACGTCGACCTCGACGGGCTTGCCCGGAGGCTCCAGCTGGACGTGCCGGGCATCCGCGCCACCCCGCCGGGGGACCTCGTCAAGCGCTTCCGGCAGGCGGGTGCCCTGTTCTCGGCGATCACGACCGGCTCGGCCCTGCTGGCGGTGCTCGTGGGTGGCCTCTCGGTGGTGAACACGATGGTGATGGCGGTGTCGGAGCGCGTCCGTGAGATCGGCCTCAAGAAGGCGGTCGGCGCCCACACCCGCGATATTCTCGGCGAATACATTCTGGAGGCGACCCTGATCGGGGTGCTGGGGGGCGGCGCCGGGCTCCTCCTGGGCTGGCTGGTCACCCTCACCATCAACCTCTACACGCAGGCCCAGGACGTGACCCTCTTCCTGCTCACCCCCCGGTTGGCGCTCTTCGCGATCCTGTTCTCGGTCGGGCTGGGGGCGG
>JBBSHA010000216.1:0-4306 GCA_038253595.1 Candidatus Dormibacterales bacterium | reverse complement strand
CGGAGAGCGTCTACAACCTGGTCACGCTGGCCTCGCTGGTGGAGCGCGAGGTCAACCGCGATCCCGACCGCGCGATCGTCTGCGGCATCCTCTACAACCGTCTGGCCCAGAACGAGCGCCTGGACATCGACGCCACCGTCGAATACGCGCTCGGCAAGTGGAAGGCGACGCTGACCCAGGACGACCTCAACGTGAACTCGCCCTACAACACGCGCCGCTTCTCCGGCCTGCCGCCGGGGCCGATCTCCCAGGCCAGCACGGCGTCGATCCGAGCCTGCGTCGCCCCCCAGAAGTCCGACTTCCTCTTCTACTTCAGCGACACCAAGGGCGTGACCCACTATGCCAAGACGATCGCCGAGTTCACCCAGCAGCAGCAGCAGTTCGGCGTCTCCGGCCAGTAGCGAACCCGTGGCCCCGCCCACGGTTTTGCTGCTCGGCCACCGGATCGCCTACTCGGCCAGCCCCGGGATGCAGGCGGCAGGCTTCCGGGCCGCCGGCCTGGACTGGCGCTACGAACTTCTGGACGTCGCGGCCGGCGCCCTGCCCGCGGCCGTCACCCGGCTCCGGGGGGCGCCCTACGCCGGGGCCAACGTGACGATCCCCCACAAGCTCGCGGTGATGGCTCTGCTGGACGGCCTGGAGGGCGAGGCGGAGGCGGCGGGGGCGGTCAACACGGTGCGCCGGGAGGGCGCCCGGCTGGTCGGCTCCAACACCGACGTCACCGGCATCCGGGTCGCGCTGGGGGCGGTCGGCCTCGAGCCGCACGGAGCCGAGGTGGTCGTGCTCGGGGGGGGAGGGGGCGCCCGGGCCGCCGCCGTGGCGCTGGCCGGCGCCCGGCTGACGTTCATCCTGCGCCGGCCGGAGCGGGGGGCGACCCTGCCCGGACGGGTGCTGGCGTGGGACCGACCGGGCTGGCAGGCGGACGTCCGCCGCTCCGACCTTCTCGTCAACGCGACCTCGCTGGGCCGGCGCGGGGAGATGCCGCTGCGACCCGCCTACCTACCCCCCGAAGGAGCGGTGGTCGACCTCGTCTACGTGGCCGGAGGCACCCCCCTGGTACGCCGCGCCCGGAGCCAGGGCGTCCGCTGCGCGGATGGCTGGGCGGTGCTCCTGGCCCAGGGGGCGGCCGCGTTCCAGGCCTGGACCGGGCTGCCGGCCCCGGTGGCGGCCATGCGCGCGACCCTGCCCGAGTGAGCCCCTACCTGGTGGGGGCGGCCTGGGGGCTGGTGGGTCTGGCGGCCGGGGCCGGCATCCGCCGGGCCAATGTCTGGCTGGCCGCCCGCGAGGACCTGGAGGCCGGCCACCGGGCGTGGCAGGTGTACGGGCCGGCAATCGTCCTGACCCTGCTCTACGGCGCCTTCGGCTGGCGGATCGGAGCGCTCCCGGTGCTGCTGATCCGGAGCCTGTGGGTGGCGGTCCTGGTCCAGGTCATCTTCTTCGACTTCGAGCACCACCTGATCCTGGACCGGGTCCTGCTGCCGGCCGCGGGCGCCGCCCTGCTCCTCAGCATCCTGACCCCCCACCTGGGCTGGAGGGTGGCGCTGCTGGCCGGGCTCGGAGCGGGCCTGGTCTTCCTCCTCATCGCGGGTCTCGGCCTGGTCGTGTTCCGGACCGAGGCCCTGGGCCTGGGCGACGTCAAGTTCGCGGTCTTCATGGGCCTGACGCTGGGGCTGCCCTGGGTCGTCTACGGCGTCCTCACCGGGGTGGTGCTGGCGGGTGTGATCTCGATCCTGCTGCTGGCGACCCGCCTGCGCGGCCTCAAGGACGCGATCGCCTACGGGCCCTACCTGGCCGCCGGGACCCTGGTCGAACTGCTCCGGCTGGGCGGGCATTAGACTCCCAGCAGGATGGCCGACCACCTTCTCGACGGCGAGCACCTCGTCCTCCGCGCCCACCGCCACTGGGTCCTGCTGGCGCGGTCGCTCTGGCTGCCGGTGGCGCTGCTGACGATCGCGTTCGTGGGCGACGAGGCACTGGCCGGGCGGGTCTCACTGGACATCCGGGTGACGTTCACGCTGGTGGCGCTGGCCCTGGCCGGGCTGGTTGCGATCGTGACCTGGCTGCAGTGGGCGGCGACGTCGCTGACCGTCACCGACCAGCGGGTCCTGCTGGTGTCCGGGGTCTTCAGCCGGGTCAGCAAGGTGATCGCCCTGGACCGGGTCCAGGACGTGTCCACCCGCCAGGGCCTGACCGGCCGCATGCTCGGCTACGGCACCGTGGAGATCGACGCCGCCGGCACCGGCGGGGCCGAGACCCTCGACCACGTACCCCGGCCAGCGGCGGTGCGGGACGAGATCTACGTCCAGTCCGAGCGCCTCCGGCGGCCGCCGGGGCCGGGGGCCGCGGCGGCCCCGTCGACCTGAGGGTCCGCCGCCTCCTGCCGCTGGCGCTGGTCGGCTTCATGGGCAGCGGCAAGTCCACGGTGGGGGCCGCGGTGGCCGCCGCCGCCGGGGCGGTCCACCACGACCTGGACGCGATGATCGAGGACCGGGCCGGCGCCAGCGTCGGCGACCTCTTCCGGACCCGTGGCGAAGCGGGCTTCCGCGGCCTCGAGGCGGCGGCGCTGCCGGCCGCCCTGGAACCCGGCTCCGTGGTCTCGACGGGCGGGGGCACCCCCCTACTCGACCGCTCCTGGGCCCTACTCCGGGAGCGAGCCTTCACCGTCTGGCTCGACGCCCCGTTCGGCGTCCTGCTCGAGCGCGCCCGCCGGGAGGGCGCCCGCCCGCTGCTGGAGGGCCGCGCAGAGGCCGAGCTGGCCGGTCTACTGGCCGCTCGCCGGGCGCGCTACGCGGAGGCGGAGGCCCGGGTCGACGCGGCCGGCCCGGCCGCGGAGGTCGCCGGGGAGGTGCTCCGGCTGTGGCGAGAGTGACCGTGGCGGCGCCGAGCCGGACCTACTCGGTGCTGGCGGCCCCGGGCGCGCTTCAGGAACTGCCCCGCCTGGTCCGCGAGCTGGGCTGCTCGGGGGTTGCTGTGATCACCGACAGCAACGTCGGCCCGCTCTGGGGGGAGGCGGTCGGGGCCGGCTTCACCGGGCTCGGCCTGGAGGCGCCGGTGCTGACGCTGGCCGCCGGCGAGCAGCTCAAGAGCCTGGCCGGGCTGGAGATGGCGCTGGAGTTCCTGGAGGCGTCCGGGATCGATCGCCGGGGGGTGGTGGTGGCCCTGGGCGGGGGCACGGTCGGCGACCTGGCCGGCTTCGCCGCCGCCACCTGGCTGCGCGGCGTGCGCTGTGTCCAGGTCCCGACGACGCTGCTGGCGATGGTCGACTCCAGCATTGGCGGCAAGACCGGGGTCAACAGCGCCCGAGCTAAGAACTCGATCGGCGCGTTCTGGCAGCCGGCCGCGGTGGTCGCCGACCTGGCGGTGCTCGGCAGCCTGCCCCGAGCCGAGTACCTGGCCGCGTTCGCGGAGGTGGTCAAGTACGCGGTGGCCATGGACGCCGGGCTCTTCGCGCTGCTGGCCGAGACCGGCCCGGCCCTGCGCGCGGGCCAGGTGGAAGCCCTGGAGCCGGTGATCAGCCGCTGCATCGAGCTCAAGGCCGCGGTGGTGGCCCGCGACGAACGCGACCAGGGCGCCCGCGCCGTCCTCAACTACGGGCACACGGTGGGCCACGCGCTGGAGTCGGCCTCGGACTTCAGGCTGGCCCACGGCCGGGCGGTCGCGATGGGCATGGAGGTGGCGGTCCGGATCGCCCGCGACCTCGGACTCTGCGGTGACGACCTGGTCATCGCCCAGGACGCGCTGCTGCGCCGGTTCGACCTGCCCGGGGCACCGCCCGAGCTGCCGGCGACGGCGGTGATCGAGGCCGCACGCCGGGACAAGAAGGCGGTGGCGGGCGAGATCCGCTGGGTTCTCCCGCGCGGGATCGGGCGCAGCGCCGTCGACCAGAGGGTGCCGGCCGATCTGGTCCGGCGGGAGGTGGAATGGCTGCTCGAATCCTGATCGTCAACGGGCCCAACCTGAACCTGCTGGGGGTCCGCGAGCCGGCCGTGTACGGGACGGGGACGCTGGCTGAACTCGAGCAGGCGGTGCGCCGGCACGCTGACCATCTCGGCTGCGAGGTGGTGTTCTTTCAATCCAACTCGGAGGGTGAGATTCTCGACCACCTGCAGAGGGAGGCCCCGGCCAGCGCCGGGGTGGTTCTCAACGGGGGTGCCCTGACCCACACCAGCTATGCGCTCTACGATTGCCTGCGAGCCCTCGACGTGCCGGTCGTGGAGGTGCACCTTTCCAACATCCATGCGCGGGAGGCGTTCCGTGCCGGCAGCGTGACCGCGGCCGCCGCGGTCGGTGTCATCACCGGGCTCGG
>JBBSHA010000215.1:0-4322 GCA_038253595.1 Candidatus Dormibacterales bacterium | reverse complement strand
CGAGGCGACCGGGGACCCGGAGACGGGCGCGCTGGTCGCGGCGGCGTCGATCCAACAGCGCCGGCACGTGGTGATGCTCAACGTCGAGGCCGACGTGGTGGTCGGTCCGCTCCTGGCCGAGCGAGCCCGCGCGGCCGGCGTGGTCTACACGCTCGCCGCGGGCGACCAGCCGGGCGCAATCTTCGAGATGGCGGAGTGGGCGCGGACCCTCGGCTTCGAGATCGTGTGTGCCGGCCGGGGCACGGTGCTCTTTCCCGACGATCACCACTCCACCCCGGAGCGCTACGCCGAGATGGCGGTCCGCAACCGGATGAACCCCAAGATGTACAACGAGTTCCGCGACGGAACCAAGTCGCAGCTGGAGATGGTCGCGGTCGCCAACGTGCTCAGGATGCCGCCCGCTCGGCGCGGCATGCACGAGCCCCACTGCCGCTGGCAGGACCTGGGCCGCGTCTTCGCCCTGAAGGCGGACGGGGGCCTGCTGGCGGAGGCCGGGGTGGTGGACATGGCCAACGCAGTCGACGGGGCGGGGGACTACATCGCCCAGGACAAGGTCTTTCCAGGCGTGTTCGTGGTCGTCACCTCGCCCCACCCCGGCGTGCGCTCGGCGATGGGCTCGCTGTTCGAGCCCGGGTTCGGCGGCACCGCCCAGCAGTGGGGACCGAACTGGGGCCTGTTCCGGCCCTACCATCTGGCCTGCGTCGAGGTTCCGATGTCGGTGGCGCGGGCCGTTGTCCAGGGCCGGCCCACCAGCGACCTTCAGGGAAGCCCGGTGGCCGAGCTGGTGGCGGTGGCCAAGCGCGACCTGGGGCCCGGCGAGGAGCTGGACGGAGGTGGCGGTGAGACCGTGTACGGGCTCAGCGAGCGCCTCGAGGTGGCCCGCCGGGAGGGCCTCCTGCCGTTCGGCTTCGCCTACGAGGGAACCCGGCTCAGGCGCGCCGTGGGTGCCGACCAGGCCCTGCGCTGGGAGGACGTCGAGGTCCTCCGGAGCGGCGCGCTGCTCGAGCTCCGGCAGGAGCAGGACCGGCTTTTCGCCTGACTGCGCTTCGCTCCGCTCCACGAGGGAGGCAGGGCTCCCCCATGGTCCCCCACCGCGCCTGCCGGGGTCTTGCGTTGAAGGATCGCGGACCCAGCCGGGGCGGGGGACCCACCCCTTCCCGCCGGAGCCGGGTCCAGTTAATTCGAATCCGAGCCCGAACCCGAACCCTGGTCTCGGCCCAGGAGGTGGCGGGCGATGATGATGCGCTGGATGTGGGCCGTGCCCTCGTAGATCTGCATCCCCTTGGCGTCCCGCCAGTAGCGTTCGACCGGGTACTGGTTGGAGTAGCCGCGACCGCCGTGGATGAGGATCGCCTGGTCGGCCGCCCGCAGCGCGGCCTCGGTGCAGAAGAGCTTGGCGATCGCCACCTGGGGCCCGGCGGCCTGGCCCTGGTCGCGCAGCCAGGCCGCTTCGCGGACGAGCAGGCGGGCGGCGGCGAGATCCGCCGCCATATCGGCCAGCGCGGCCTGGATCATCTCGAAGTCGCCGATCCGGCTGCCGAACTGGCGCCGCGACCGGGCGAAGGCGACCGACGCGTCGAGGCACGCCTGGAGCACCCCGAGGGCTCCCGCCGCCACCCCCAGCCGGCCGTGGCCGAGCGCCCGCATGGCCACCTCGAATCCCTCGCCGGGGCGGCCCAGCACGGCGTCCTCGGGCAGCTCCATGGCGGCGAACCGGAAGCGGGCGTGGCTGGAGCCCCTGTGCCCGAGGTCTCGGCCCGGCATCGGCTCGCGCTCGAAGCCGGGCGTCTCGGTCGGGACGGCGAATGCGGTCAGGCCCTCGCCGGCGGCGGCGAAGACCAGGGCCAGGCCGGCCACGCCGCCGCTGGTGATCCAGTGCTTCTCCCCGCTCAGCCGCCACCCGGCGGCGGTCCGCTCGGCGCGGGTGGCGATGCTGCGCGCGTCCGAGCCGGCGCCCGGTTCGGTCAGCGCGTAGCAGCCGATCACCTCCCCGGTCCGGAGACCGGGCAGCCAGCGCTCCTGCTGGGCGGCGGTCCCCCAGTCGGCCACGCAGCGGGCGACCAGGCCGACCTGGACCGTGACGAAGCCGCGCACGGACGAGTCGGCCTGGCCCAGCTCCTCGTAGACCAGGGTCATGGCCTGGGTGCCCAGGCGGTCGTCGAGCAGCCCTCGCCGGCCCAGCTCGAGGACGGTGGGGGTGCTGAAGCGGGCCTCCTCGTCGGAGAGGCGGGCGTTGGGTTCGAGCACCTCGCGGGCGGCCGAGCGGGCCCGCTCCCGGATCGCGCTCAGCTCCGGCCCCAGCTCGAAGTTCACCGCCTGCTGTCCTCCTAACGTCCGCTAAAACGGGGCCGGCGCCGGCCGGTGAAGCCGGCGTGGAACTCCCGGAAGTCGGCCGCGGTCATCATCAGCGTCTGGGTCCAGGCCTCCATCTCGATCGCCGACGAGTAGTCCATGGCGGCCGCCCGGTTGAGCATCTCCTTGGTCATCGCCAGCCCCCAGGGGGCGACCCCGAGCAGGCGCTCCACGCAGCCGGCAACCGCCGCGTCCAGCTCGGCCTCGGGCACGACCTGATTGGCCAGGCCCCAGGCCAGCGCGCTCTCGGCACTGATCTTGCCCCCCAGCATCAGGATCTCGGTCGCCCGCCCCAGGCCCACCAGCCGGGGCAGCATCCAGCAGATCCCCATGTCCCCCCCGGAGATCCCGACGTGGGTGAAGAGGTAGCGGAAGGAGGCCGACCCGGCGAGCAGCCGGAGGTCGGAGGCGGCAGCCAGGACCGCGCCCGCGCCGGCAGCGACGCCGTTGACGGAGGCGATCACCGGCTGCGGCATCTCGCGCAGGTTGCGCACGCAGGCGCCCGTCATCCGGGCGAAGTCGTAGATGCCCCGGGTGTCCATCTTCAGCAGCTCGCCGATGATCGCGTCGACGTCGCCGCCCGAGCAGAAGCCGCGGCCGGTGCCCCGGATGACCAGCACCCGGACCTCGTCGAGCCTCATCTTGAGCTCGGCGCCGAGGTCGCGGAGGTCGGCGTAGACCTCGAAGGTCAGGGAGTTCAGCCGCTCGGGCCGGTTGAACGTGACGGTGGCGACCCGGTCGCGCTCCTCGTACTCAAAATGCCGCCAGCGGGTGCCCACGAGGCGTTAAATCTATCGCGTGCCGGACGTGGAGTTGTTCAACCCGGACTCTCTCGCGCCCGCGGTCGGCTTCTCCCACGCCGCCGCGGCGGGCAGCCTGGTCGTGCTCGGGGGCCAGGTCGGCAGCGACGAGGAGGGCCGGATCCCGGAGCCGGCCGACATCGCGGCCCAGTTCGGGCGTGCCATCCGCAACGTGGCGGTGGCCCTGGCGGCGGCGGGCTGCCGGCCCCAGGACACCCTCAAGCTGACGTACTTCGTGACCGACCGGGCGGCCTACCGGGCCCAGCTCAAGGAGATCGGGGCGGCCTACCGCGAGGTCTTCGGCCGCCACTATCCGGCCAGCTCGCTGTTCGAGGTCAAGGGCCTCTTCGACCCTCAGGCCATGGTCGAGATCGAGTGCCTGGCGGTGCGGCCGGCCTGAGCGCGGACAGCCGCCGGTGGCCGGGTGGACCCGGCTAAGATTTTCCCCAGTGCCCAGGCCTCCCAACCCGCGCGGTCACTGGAACCCGATCACGGAGACCATGCCCCGCGAGCAGCTCCGGGCACTCCAGTGGCGCAAGCTCCAGGTCCAGCTCGCCCACGCCCGCCACGGATCGCCGTTCTGGCGGGCCCGAATCCCGGACAACCTCACCTCGCTCGAGGACTTCCAGGCCCGGATGCCCCTGCTCCAGCGGGACGAGATCACGGCGGCCGAGCAGGAGGCGCCCCCCTACGGCAGCTTCGCCTCCTGCGACCCCCGGCTGGCGATCCGCCACCACCAGACCAGCGGCACCACCGGCCGGCGGCCGGTGCGCACCTTTGACACCGCGCGGGACTGGGCCTGGGCGGCCGACATGTGGTGCACGGGGCTCTACGGGATGGGGGTCCGCGACGGCGACCGCGCCGCGGTGGCCTTCGGCTACGGGGTGTTCATCGGCTTCTGGGGCCTCCACTACGGGCTGGAGCGGATCGGCGCCACCGCCATCGCCACCGGCTCGTTCGACTCCGAGGGCCGGATCCGGCTGATCCTCGAGCAGGGCGTCACGGTTCTCGCCTGCACCCCCACCTACGCCCTGCGCCTGGCGCTCACCGCCCGGCAGATGGGTGTCGACCTGGTCCGCGACTCCCAGGTCCGGATCGTGGTCTGCTCCGGCGAGCCGCGGCCGGACGCCACCAAGCGCGCGATCGCGGAGAGCTTCGGCGCCTTCGTCG
>JBBSHA010000214.1:0-4325 GCA_038253595.1 Candidatus Dormibacterales bacterium | reverse complement strand
TCGGGTCCGATGGCGATCATCAGCGACAGCCCGATCGCCGAGTCCAGCGAGTAGCGGCCACCGACCCAGTCCCACATCCCGAAGACGTTGTCGGGATCGATGCCGAACTTGCTCACCTCATCCGCGTTGCTGGAGACGGCGACGAAGTGCTTCTCCACCGCCGCCTCATCATCGAGCCTCTCGAGCAGCCAATCGCGGGCACTGCGCGCGTTGGCGAGCGTCTCCATGGTGGTGAACGTCTTCGAGCACACAATGAACAACGTCTCGTCGGGCTCGCAGTCGCGCAGTGACTCCCAGAGCTGGGTAGCGTCGACATTGGAGACATAGTGGAAGGTCCGCCAGCGGTCGCTGTAGTCCTGCAGCGCGGTATAGGCCATGTGCGGGCCGAGGTCGGAACCGCCGATTCCGATGTTGACGATGTTGCGGATCGGTTTGCCGGTATATCCCTTCCACTGATCGGAGCGGATGCGATCGGCGAAGGCGGCCATCTTGCGGCGAACCCGATGCACTTCGGACACCACGTCGGTGCCGTCGAGCAGAATCGATTGACTCTCTGGCGCGCGCAGCGCCACGTGGAGCACCGCGCGCTGCTCGGTGACGTTGATCGTCTCACCCGCAAACATGGCGTCGATGTGCTGACGCAGGCCGGCGCGCTCCGCCAGCGCCACCAGTAGCCTGATGGTCTTCTGGGTCAGGCGATTCTTGGAATAGTCGAGGTAGAGGCCGTCGACCTCGACGCTGAGCTCGGTGGCCCGCGCCGGATCATCGGCGAAGAGATCGCGCAGATGCTGCCCACGCAACTCGGCGAAGTGGGAGTCGAGTGCCGCCCATTCCGCCGTCTGGGAGATGGTCGTGGCTGCGGCTACGGCGTCCATCGAACTCCCTCCGCCAGCACACCACGAGGCTCGCGGCCCAGGTTCGAGGCAGCGCGCGGGGGTGGGCGCTGGGTGCTCACCTGGAGCGCTCCCCTGACCCTGGTCGGCAGCTCACACGACCTCGCCGAGGCGCCGACGAGAGCTGGCGCACACCGACGTCACTTCGGGGCTCATGGTCGACCAACCAACCGATCAACGCACGGAATTCCTCCGGCGGACGGCAGGATCCTCACGAACGTCGACCCGAATACGGGCCGTTCCCCACGATCCGGCGGAGGGCATGCAACCAGCGGGGACCGGGCCGGACCCGCCTCCGGGCGCTCATGTCGCCGAGCTCGGCTCGGCCCATCTGCTCCGCCTCCAGCGCGGCACCAAGGGCTTCCCTGGGCAGCTGGGGTTGCGCTCCCTGTCCATCCGCCACAGCCCTGCGGTCTTCTCCGGTCGCCATCGTCGTTCTCCTCCTGTCGCGAGGGTCTCTCATGGATCAGCGGCAAACTATGCTACAGGTTGGGTTCGGGTCTTGGTTCGACGCAGGAGCTGGTGACCTGATGGGCTCGTCCGACCCACGCCGGGCTGTGCGCCGATCCAAGGCCGCCGCCCCTCGACCAGTGCTATTATTCGCGTGTAGTAGCTGCTGGCGAGGCCGGCCCACAGGGAGACCGACACCCCGTGCATGACGTGCCTTTCGGATCGAGCCTCATCGTCGCTCTGCTGGGCGGCATGGTGGCCCTGTTCGCGCCATGCGGGCCGCCTTCGCCGGGAGCTGGTGAAGCGCTCGTGAAGTCCAAACCGCGCCAGATGGAGGTGACATGATGAAGCAGACGTTCACCGTGACCGGCATGCACTGCGCCAGTTGCGGCATTCTCATCGACGACAGTCTCGAGGACCTCCCCGAGGTGACGCGATCCAAGACCGACTTCCGCAAGGGCCTGACGGTGGTCGAGTACGACGAACTGGCCACCACACCACAGGACATCATCGCCGCGATAGCGAGGGAGGGTTACCAGGCGGACGAGAGCCCGGGGGGGTGAGCGGCAGGAGGGAGAAGCGCTTGAAGAAGGAGTACGTCTACAGCAGCGACAGCGGCCGTAGCTGGAGCTGGCTCTGGTGGGCCGGGCCGCTGTCGATCGGCGCCATCGCGATCATCGTGATCGGCCTCAACAGCCGCGCAGGTCCAGCCCCGGATGCCCCATCCGGGGTCGAGACCTTCTCGGAGACCGGTCGCGCTCATGTCGAAAAGCCGGTCAGCTACGACCGCACGCCACCCGCCGGCGGGGACCACTCAGGCACCTGGCTCAACTGTGGCGTGTACAGGCAACCCGTCCCGAACATGAACGCCGTGCACTCGCTCGAACACGGCGCCGTGTGGATTACCTACAGGTCATCGCTGCCCGCCGACCAGGTCACGGCTCTTCAGAAGATGGTTCAGGAGAAGTACGCACCCGGCCAGCGATACGTGATCCTAAGCCCCTATCCCGATCTCCCAGCTCCCGTGGTGGCCACGGCCTGGGGTAATCAGCTCACGCTGCAGAAGGAATCCGACGACCGGCTCGGCCAGTTCATCGACCATTTCCGGGGACGGCCCCCAGGACCTGGAGCCAGGGGCGAGCTGCACAGGGGGCACCGGCACCCCGATCGACTGAAAGACATCGTGGCCGGCCGGATCCGCCAGCTCACGGTGATCTCCCGTGGTCCCGAGAGATATCCGTCGGATTCACTCCGCGCGTGACGGTCCGTCGAGCCCCAGCTGCCGTTTCATGTCGGAGAGGCGGACGTCAACATTGTCGGAAACAACCCGAGCCTTTATCTGGCCCTCGACGGCATCACCGCCGGAGCTCAGGCGCCCCAGGACTCCTGAATCCATCAACTCACTCACCGCCTCAGCGCGGGCTTGAGTGGTGAGCATCTTGGCGCGGGCCCGGTCGACCATCAATTCCACCTCGTCCATCTCCTTGGAGACGCCCGTTACCGCTTCACCAGCATCCACAGTTGCCCGCGCCGCACTGTACTGCGCCTTGAGCGTCTCCTTCTGCGTCCGCATCCCTGTCACCCGGGATTGCAGACGCTCACCGGCAGACTCGAGGTTTTCTCGCTGCTGCTCCAAGGCTAGGATCTGGCTTCGAAGGCCGGCCAATTGAGTTTCGATGAGCTCACCCTGCGTGAGAACGCTGGCGGCAAGGTCCTCCCTTCCCTGCTGCAGGGCCTTGCGTGCCAAATCATCCAGCTTGGTACGGTTGCCCTCCATCTGCCGCTGCTGGATCTCAAGCTGCTTCTGCGAGGTCACCACGTCAGCGACCCCGCGCCGGACTCGTTGTAGGGCCTGAAGCTGCTTCTCGTAGGCGAGATCGAGTGCGTCACCAGGATTCTCCATGCGGTCGACGGCCTTGTTGGCCTTGGCGTGGAAGATCAGACCGATTCGCTGGAAAAGCCCCATACCGCGCTACTCCTTTGGTCGGCGGTCTGTGCGCCGAGCCTCTTCCACTGCATCCTGGGACGCATCGGTCATATCCTTCGCCTTGCCATTCGGAGTTCCGGTCAATGGCGCGAGCGCTCCTCGGATCTTGCCAACCGCTGCGAACCCCTGTGCGACCGACTGCATGACCGCTTCCTGAACTCCCTCGGTCCCGTTGAACACCACGAGGCTGTCAATATCCCCAAGCGGCTTGGCTGCTGCTGCGACGATATCGGCCGCATGCTCGGCAAGCTGCTGGGCGATGACGGCCTCCTGGTTCTCGGCCAGTGCCTTCGCCCGCGCATGTATCGCCTCGGCTTCGGCAAGACCCTGGGCCTTTGTCGACTCGGCGGCCCCGACACCCCTCGCCTTGAGCGCCTCGCCCTCGGCCCTACCGACGCGCTCGGTGGAGACCGCCTGCGCCTCGGCTTGGATCTTGGTTCTCTGTGCGTCCGCGATGGCACCCAACTCAACCTCCTTGGCCGCCGCCTCTGCCTGCGATATTCGGGCGTCTCGCTGGCCCTGGGCCAGGGTTCTCTGCTTGTAGGCTTCGGCGTCGGCGGGCTTGCGAACTTCCGCCTGAAGCTTTTGCTCCGTACGCTGTGCCTCCAGCTCGGCAACCTTGGTCTGCTCCACCACCACCTGTTGCGTGGCGATCTGCTGGGCCAGGGGCCCGGATTGCTCAGCCTGCTTCGTGGCTCTGTCGGTTTCCGCCAGGAATCCCGCTTCCTTGATGTCGGTATCGCGCTTCGCGGCTGCCTTGAGGGCCTGAGCCTGCTGCTCCTGCTCGGTGGCCTCCCTGTCGGCCTGCGCCTGGGCTATGCGCGCCACCTTCTGAACCTCGGCCGCGTGAGGCGCCGCGAGATTCTTGATGTAACCGGTGGAATCATCAATCTCCTTGATCTGCAGGGAGTCGATCACCAGTCCCAGCTTGGACATCTCTTCGCCCGAGTGCCGCCGAGTCGCTTCCGTGAGAGTTTCACGCTCCCTGATCATCT
>JBBSHA010000213.1:0-4344 GCA_038253595.1 Candidatus Dormibacterales bacterium | reverse complement strand
CAGCGGCACGTACGCCGCCGCCCTCCAGGGCGCCGGCCTGGTGGACGCGCAGCGGGTGCGGGTGGTCGACAGCCGGGTGGTCTCGATGCCCCTCGGTCTCCTGGTCCTGGCCGCCTCGACCCTGGCCGCCCAGGCCGGGGATTCGGCCGAGGTGCTGGCCCGGCTGGCCCCGATCCAGGAGGCGGTCCTGATCCACTTCATGGTGGCGACCCTCGAGCACCTGCGCCGGGGCGGCCGGATCGGCCGGGCCAGCGCCCTCCTCGGCTCGGTGCTCCAGGTCAAGCCCATCCTCACCATCCAGGACGGCCTGGTGACGCCCCGGGAGCGGATCCGGACCCAGGAGAAGGCCCTCGCCCGACTGGTCGAGCTGGCCCGGGGCGGCGGGGAACCGGTGTGCGCCTTCGTCGGCCACGCTGCCGCCCAGGAGTCCGCCTATCGGATCGCCGCCCAGCTGGAACCGATCGCCGAGTCCCTGGTGGTGGCTCCCCTGGGCCCGGTGGTGGGCGCCCACGCCGGCCCCGGCACGGTGGGCGTCGGCTGGTACCCGGCCGCCCTGCTTCCGCTCGGTCTCACGCCGCTGGCGGCCTCCTCCAGGTGATGGCGGCGGGCGTTGCCCGCTTCTCCAACCGGCCCTCCCGGCTCAGCGACTGGAGGTGGGCCAGGCCCTCCTGGAGGGCCATCCGCATCTCGATCAGGCTCTCGCGCACTCCCCAGACCCGGGTGGCCACCCGCCAAGCGCTGAGATCATCGCTCCCGATCAGCGCCACGATCTGCTCCTTGCGCCGGACGTGGTGGGCCAGGAGCTCGTCGATCCTCGGCTGAGCGGCCGTGAACGGGCGGCCGTGCGCGGGCAACACCAGCGCCGGGGCCAGCTCGCCGATCCGGCGCAGGCCGCGCACGAAGTCGTCCAGGGGGTCGGGCGTGCTCTGGGGATGGAGGCCAATGTTGGCGGTGGCATCGGGCAGCAGCTGGTCGCCCCCGAAGAGGATCCGCGCCCGCGGGTCCCACAGGCAGACGTGGCCCGGCGAGTGACCAGGCGTCCACTCCACGCGCAGCTCGCGGGTGCCCATGCGCACCATCTCGCTGCCGTCGAGCTGGAGGTCCGGAGGCGCCGGCCGCACGAATTCGCGCATGCCGCGGGAGGCGTTCTTGATCGCCTCGCCGGCCTCCTCGGGCACCCCGTGCACCCGCAGGTACTCCCCCACCTCGGTCACCAGCTGCTCGATCTCCAGGTAGCGGGGGTGGACCATGGGCACCTCCAGCCGGTGCAGCATCAGCTCGGCCCCGGTGTCGATCATCTCGCCCGCGCCCCCGTAGTGGTCGGGGTGGATGTGGGTGACCACCAGGCGCCGGACCCGGGCGCCCGGCCCGGCCAGCGTTCGCAGCGCTTCGCGGATGTGGGAGGACGATTCCTCGCTGCTCATGCCACAGTCGATCATGTCCACCTGGTTGCCGTCGGGGAGCAGGAAGCAGTTGATGCGGCCGTCCTCCCACGGGATCGGCAGCCGCAGCTCCCAGACCCCGGCGTGGACCTCGCTGAGTTCGATGCCGGCCATCCCGCTGTATAAGATGAGCGTTCAGGGATGCCGCATGGCGTCATGGATGGAGGACCAGATGGCCGATCAGATCAATGCCGACGAGCTCACGCCGGACCAGGTGTTCGAGCATATGCCCGACTACTTCGACTCCTCGAAGGCCGGCGCCACCACCGCGACGATCCAGTTCAACCTCAGCGGTGAGCAGGGCGGCAGCTACTACATGCGGATCGCGGACGCTACCGCCGTGGCCGAGAAGGGCGAGGCGGAGGCGCCCAACCTGACGCTGACGGCCGACGCCTGGGACCTGGTCAAGATCGTGCTCGGCCAGATGGACGCGACCGCCGCCTTCATGTCCGGCAAGCTCAAGATCAAGGGCGACATGGGCCTCGCCATCAAGCTCCAGGGCTTCTTCAAGAAGCCCTAGCTCGCGGGCGGCGCGCCGTGGGTGCCGGCTCGCGCGGGTTTCGCGAGCGCGCTAGCCTGCTAGAAGTCGAAGCGCCAGGTCGTGAGGCGCTTTCCCATCTCGGCGTCCAGGCCCAGGTTGCCCTCGCCCTCGCGGATGTCCATCGTCACGATGTGGTGGGCGGTGAGGGCGATCCGCTGCCGGCGGGGTCCCTCGACGACCGCTGCGGAGCGGGCGTTGCCCCACTGCAGCGGCGTCAGCTGGACGTCCGGGCCCAGGTTCCTGCGCGCCCACTCGTCGAGGCCGGTCGAGCCGTCCAGCTCGTAGGTGCCGATGATCATGTACCCGAACAGTCCCTGGTCGGGCTGGGCGGTGGGCGGAGCGACCACGATATCGAACGTGGTATCGACACCCTTGGGCGCCTGGCTCGGCTGCAGCTTCTCGCGGTACTTCCAGTCGCCCGGGTAGCAGAAGCCCCAACCGAACTGGACCTCGTCCAGCCCGTGGTCGCTGCCGGTGCAGCGGACCGATCCGGCGGCGGTCTGGATGCTGGGCGCGGGCCTCGGGCCACCCCCGATGCCGGGCCCGGCTGAGCAGGCGGTCAGGGCCAGCAGGCCCAGGGCCGCCAGGGCACGGATGGCTCGAGGCATTGGGGGGCATTATCCACAGCCGGGACCCCGATTTCCCTTCCTTACCCGAATTTCTCGGTCCGCCGTTGCCTGCTTGATTTTCACGGAACATGTGATAGTGTTGACTACTCAAATCTGGCTGACAGGGGGCACTCTTGTGGCATCGAAGATGAACAGCGAAGACAACGAGCGACTTGCCCGGCTGGAGGCCAATCGGGCGGCCCTGGCGCGGCTTGCGAACCAGTTCGAGGAGGAGGCCGGGCTCAAGCGGCCCATCGCCGAGAGCGTCGGCGACGTGATCACCAGGGACGCCGAGGACACCGATTTCGCCCAGGTCCTGAGCGTGCGCGAGATCAGCGACACGCTGGTCACCATGCTCGGCGAGAACCGCGAGCAGGTGGAGAGGGCGCTGGAGCGGCTGACGGAGGGCAAGTACGGCCAGTGCGAGGACTGCGACGCCCAGATCGCCGCCGAGCGCCTCAAGTTCCGGCCCGAGGCGACCCGCTGCGTCGCCTGCCAGGGGCGCTGGGACCGCCTCAACCGCCGCAGCGCCTAGCGGCAGAGCGCACCACTTCGAGCGCCGGAACGGTGCACTTGGCCGCCGAATGCCCCGATTGCCCGGGCCCAACTGGTGCACTTGGCCGCCGAATGCACCGCGCCGCGGCGGCGCCTAACGCGGAGCCGGGCCTCGGCTAGCGGATCAGCCCGTAGACCACCGACTTCTGCTCGGTGTAGTCGTGGAGCGCATCCACCCCGTGCTCCTTGCCGAAGCCGGACTGCTTGGTGCCGCCGAAGGGCAGCTCGTCGTGGGCGATCTGCATCGAGTTGACCCAGGTGTAGCCGGCTTCCAGCTCGCGAACGGCGCGGTAGGCGCTGGCCATGGAGCCTGTCCAGATCGACGAGCCGAGTCCGAAGGTGGAGTCGTTGGCGCGGGCCAGGCCGTCGTCCAGGTCTCTGATCCGGACCACCGGTAGGGCCGGTCCGAAGACCTCCTCCGTCAGCATCCGGCTGCCGTCCGCGACGTCGAGCAGGATGACCGGGTTGATGAAGTGGCCGCGGGCGTACTGCTCGCCCTCCGGGCGGCCGCCGCCGTAGGCGACGGCCGCCCCGCGCTCGACGGCATCCTCGACCTGGGCCTCCACGGCCGCCCTCTGGGTCTCGGTGTGCATGGGCCCCATGCGGCTCTCCTTCTCCATGCCGTTGCCGGGCTTCAGCTTGCGGGCCCGGTCGATCAGCCGCTCCAGCAGCGGGTCGACTACGCTCTCCTGGACGTACAGCCTCTTCACCGCCAGGCAGGCCTGGCCGCAGTTGAAGAAGCGGCCGACCGAGATCGCCTTGGCGGCCTCATCGAGGTCACAGTCCTCGAGGACGATGCAGGGATCCGACCCGCCTAGCTCCAGCGTGACCTGCTTCAACTCGGCGGCGGCGCCCGCCATCACCCGGCGGCCCGTCGGTGTGGAGCCGGTGAAGGCGATCTTGCGGATCAGCGGGTGGGCCACCATGGCCTCGCCGGCCGACGTGCCCAGGACCACGTTGATGACGCCCTCCGGCACGCCGCCCTCGATCAGCGCCTCGATGCACCTGAGGGTGGCCAGCGGGGTGGACGTTGACGGCTTCAACACCACCGTGTTGCCGGCGGCGATGGAGGGCGCCACCTTGTTGGCGGCCAGCGTCAGGGGAAAGTTCCAGGGCACGATGGCGCCCGTGACGCTGATAGGCCGGCGCACCACCAGGCCGTAGCTGGAGGTGTCGGGCAGGGCCACGTGCTGGCCGT
>JBBSHA010000212.1:0-4420 GCA_038253595.1 Candidatus Dormibacterales bacterium | reverse complement strand
CGACCGGCCCCGAGGTCAGCGCCTCGGCGATGCCCTTCTGGACCGAAGGGATGTACTCCTTGGGGATGGCGCCGGCCCGGATCTTGTCCTCGAACACGAAGCCACTGCCGCGCTCGCCGGGCGCGACCTCGAGCTCGACGTGGCCGAACTGGCCCTTGCCGCCGGTCTGGCGGATGAAGCGGCCGGTGCCGTGGGAGGGCTTGCGGATCGCCTCCCGGTAGGCCACCTGGGGCTTGCCCACGTTGGCGTCCACGCTGAACTCCCGGATCAGCCGGTCGACGATGATCTCGAGGTGCAGCTCGCCCATGCCGGCGATGATGTTCTGGCCGGTCTCCTCGTCGGTGAAGACCCGGAACGTGGGGTCCTCCTCGGACAGCCGCTGGAGGGCGATTCCCATCTTGTCCTGGTCGATCTTGGTCTTGGGCTCGATGGCCACGTGGATCACCGGCTCCGGGAACACGATGTTCTCGAGCATGATCGGCCGGTCCTCGTCCGACAGGGTGTCGCCGGTGGTCGTCTGCTTGAGACCCACGGCGGCGGCGATGTCGCCCGTGAAGACCTCCTCCACCTCCTCGCGGCGCATGGCGTGCATGCGCAGCATGCGACCGATCCGCTCCCGGCGGCCGGTGGTCACGTTGAGCACGCTGGAGCCGGCCTTGAGCCGCCCCGAGTAGACCCGGAAGAAGGTCAGCTTGCCGACGCCCGTCGGGTCCATCTGGATCTTGAACGCGAGCGCGCTGAACGGCTGGTCGTCGGCCACCTCGCGCATCAGGAGGCTCTGGTCGGCGGGGTTGAGGCCCTCCACGGGGGGCTTGTCGGCCGGGCTCGGCAGGTAGTCGACGACCGCGTCCAGCAGCGGCTGCACGCCCTTGTTGCGGAGTGAGGAGCCGGCCAGCACGGGCACGATCTGACCCGCCACGGTGCCCCGACGGAGGCCGCGCAGGACGTCCTCGCGGGAGATCGGCTGCTCCTCCAGGTACTTGTTCATGACGTCCTCGTCGAAGTCGGCGGCGGCCTCCAGCATCACCTTGCGGTGCTCGGCCACCCGCTCGACCATGTCGGCGGGGATCTCGCCCGACTCGAAGTTCTTGCCCAGGTCGTCGGTGTAGATGATGGTCCTCTGGTTGATCAGGTCGACCATCCCCTGGAAGCTGTCCTCGGAGCCGATGGGAAGCTGGACCGGGATGGCGCGGGCGCCGAGCCGGGTCCGGATCGAGTTCAGGGCCGCGTAGAAGTCGGCCCCCATGCGGTCCATCTTGTTGATGAAGCAGACCCGGGGCACGCTGTAGCGATCGGCCTGCCGCCAGACCGTCTCCGACTGGGGCTCGACGCCGGCCACGGCATCGAACACGGCCACCGCCCCGTCGAGCACGCGCAGGCTGCGCTCGACCTCGACCGTGAAGTCCACGTGTCCGGGTGTGTCCAGGATGTTGATCGAGCAGTCGCGCCACTGGGTGGTGGTCGCCGCCGACGTGATCGTGATCCCGCGCTCCTTCTCCTGGGCCATCCAATCCATGGTCGCGCCCCCGTCGTGGACCTCGCCCATGCGATGGACCCGGCCCGAGTAGAAGAGGATGCGCTCGGTGGTCGTGGTCTTACCGGCGTCGATGTGCGCCATGATCCCGATGTTGCGGACCCGCTCGAGCTGGGTTCCACGATCCATACGCTTGACTGAGACTGAGATGACCCTGGCTCCCGTCAGTACCGGAAGTGGCTGAAGGCCTTGTTGGACTCGGCCATGCGGTGGGTCTCTTCCTTGCGGCGGATCGCTCCCCCGGTGTTGTTGGACGCGTCCAGCAACTCGTAGGCGAGCTTCTCGGCCATGCTCTTGCCGCCGCGCTGGCGGGCGAAGCGGACCAGCCAGCGCCGGGCCAGCGCCAGGCGGCGGTCGGTGCGGATCTCGACCGGAACCTGGTAGGTGGCGCCCCCAACCCGGCGAGGCTTGACCTCGAGCAGGGGGGTGGCGTTGCGGAGGGCCTGGTCGAAGACCTCGATCGGCTCCTTGCGGGCCTGCCGGGAGGCGCGCGTGAGGGCGTCGTACATGATCCGCTCGGCCGTCGAGCGCTTGCCGTCCCGCATCAGGACGTTGACGAACTTGGCGATCGCCTCCGAGCTGTAGATCGGATCGGGCGCGATCGAACGCTTTACCGGCCGGTTTCTGCGCGGCACGAGCTAGTTGGCCTTCTTCTTTTCGCGCTTGGCGCCGTACTTGGAGCGGGCCTGCTTGCGGTTGCGGGTGCCGGCCGTGTCCAGGGTGCCCCGGATGATGTGGTAGCGCACGCCCGGCAGGTCCTTGACCCGGCCACCGCGGATCAGCACCACCGAGTGCTCCTGCAGGTTGTGACCGATGCCGGGGATGTAGGCGGTGACCTCGATGCCGGTGGTCAGGCGCACGCGGGCGACCTTGCGCAGCGCGGAGTTCGGCTTTTTCGGAGTCGTGGTGTAGACGCGCACGCAGACGCCCCGGCGCTGGGGCGACCCCTTGAGCGCGGGTGACTTCGACTTCTTGACCGCCGGATGGCGGCCAATCCGAATCAGCTGCTGGATGGTCGGCAAGAAAAACTCCTGGCGCGGCTTAAGACTTCCCAGCAGGCAACGGCCGGTTGGGCGACAAGCAATGAGTATACCGCGGGTCAGGAACGCGCGTTCAGGTACATCTGGGCGGAGTAGAGCGCCCCCGGCCACTCGTCCACGGCGGTGGCGGCCAGTCCCCTCACCGCCGGCCGGACCAGGTACCACCGCTGGCGCTGAGCCAGGAAGGCGACCGGCGTCTCCTGGACCAGGATCAGCTGGGCCTGGGCCCAGAGCTGGTCCCGGCGCCCGGGGTCGGTCTCGGCGGCGGCCTGGCGGAGCAGCCGATCGTAGCGTGGGTTGTGCCAGCGCGACAGGTTGCCGGGGTCGGCCTGGCGGAAGAGGCCCAGGAGCTGCTCCGGGTCGGGGTAGGCGGCGGTCGCGCCGAGCGGGGCCGCCAGCTGGAAGTCGCCGCTGCGCAGGCGGCCGTCGGCGGTCGCGGCGTCGGCGACCTCGACGCTGACCGGCAGCCCGAGGCTGTCGCGGAGCTGGGTGGCGACCGCCTCGGCCAGCCGCCGGTCCCCAGCCCGGTCCGTGGTCAGGAGCCTCACCGCCGCCGGCAGGTCCCTGGCCGCGCCGGCCGCGTCGAGGTCGGCACGGGCCTGGCCGGCGTTGAACTCCTGGGCGTGGACGAGGTCGGCGCGATGGCCACGCATGCCCTGGGGGACCAGGCCGGCGGCCGCCTGGCCGCGTCCGTCGAGAGCGGTCCGGATGACCGCCTGGCGGTCGATGGCCTCGGCGAAGGCGCGCCGCACCCGGGGGTTGTCGAACGGCGGCGCCGCCGTGTTGAACGTGAGCCAGACCTCGCTCAGCAGTGGCTGCCGGAGGACCGGGGCCGGGGCCGGGGCCGGGGCGCTGTCCAGAACGCCGATGTCGAGCCGGTCCGCCTGGTACTCGCGCAGGGTGGAGGCGTCGTCGGCCAGGTGCTCGATGGCGATCCGGCGCAGGGTCGGCCGGCCGCCCCAGTAGGCCGAGTTGGGGACCAGGTCGACCCGGTCCGGGGCCCGGATCGCGGCAACCGTGAAGGGGCCGTTGCCGACCAGGCCCTCGGGGCGGCTCGCCCAACCAGGTCCCATCTGCTGGAGCAGGGCCTGGCGCAGTGGCGCCCCCTGGGGCAGCGTGGCCACCCACTTGAGCTGCGCGGACGGCCCCGGCGCGGTGACCTGGAAGCTGAGGTCGTCGATCGCCTTCAGGCCCAGCCCGGCCAGCGCCGGGCCCAGGCGGCCCTCGTCGCGCTGGGGATCCAGGGCCGCCGCCGCTGCCCCTCCGCGCACGACCTCGGCGAACCGGGGGGCGAGCGGGGAGGCGGTGCGGGGGTCGATGATCCGCGTCCAGGCGAAAACCAGGTCGGCGGCCCGGACCGGCACGCCGTCGCCGTAGCGGGCGTTGGGGCGGAGGTGGAAGAGGGCCACCGTGCCATCCGCCGACAGCTCGTAGGAGGCGGCGGTCGCCGGCTGCACGTCCTGCAGGTCCGGCGCCGGCTTGAGCAGCGGCTCGGCGAACTGGCGGACCGCCGCGAGGTCGGACTCGCCGGCGGCCAGGGCCGGGTCGAGATCGGCGATGGGGCCGGGCACGCCGACCCTGAGCGACTGGTCGGCAGCCAGGCTCTGGCTGGGAGAGCGCAGGGGCGCCGGCCCTGAGGTGCTGCAGGCGGCGAGCAGGAGGAGCGCTGCCGGCCACGCCGCCGCCCGCCGCGTCACGGTCCCGGCAGAGCGTCGAGAAAGGCGGCCCACGGCAAGTGGAGGCGCCAGCGCGAAGCCCGGGTCGGGCCGGTCCCCGGCCGGGGCCCGACCGGCCGGGGCCCGCCCCGGGTGGCGGGCGGCGCCGGGCGCCGGAACGCCCCCCGGGG
>JBBSHA010000211.1:0-4440 GCA_038253595.1 Candidatus Dormibacterales bacterium | reverse complement strand
GGCGAGATCGTGCCCGTGTGCGAGGCGGAGGGCAACTTCTTCCCCGGGCCCTGGCATCCGGACGGCCGCCGCCTGGTGGTCGGCCAGATGCTCTCCAACACCGACCAGGACCTCTTCCTCCTGGACCCCGCGAGCGGCGAGCGGCGGCCCCTCACCAGCCACTCCGGCGAGGAGCTGAACCTGCCCGTCGGCTTCCGCGGTGACCACCTCTACCTGATGACCGACCGGGGCCGCGACCATGCCTACCTGGCCCGCCTGGCGCTGGCGGGCGGTGCGCCGGAGCCGGTCTGGCAGGGCGACTGGAGCGTGGAGGCGGCGGTGCTCGATGCGGCCGCCCGGCGGCTGGCCTTCGTGGTCAACGAGGGTGGCCTGTCCAGCTTCCACGTCCTCGATCTGGAGAGCGGGCAGGCGCTGCCGGTGCCCGAGCTGCCGGCCGGCCACTGCCTGCACTTCGACTTCGCGCCCGACGGGCGCCGGCTGGCCGGGGTGATCGGCACCGGACGCCGGCCGTTCGACGTCTACGTGGCCGACCTGGAGGCCGGCACCGCCACCCGGCTCACGGAGAGCTTCCAGGGCGGCATCCCCGACTCCGAGTTGGCCCAGCCCGAGCTGGTCCACTTCCCCACCTTCGACGGCCGCCAGGTGCCGGCCTGGCTGTACCGGCCGGCGCCGGGCGAGGGCCGGATCCCGGTCCTGGTCTCGATTCACGGCGGCCCCGAGGCGCAGGAGAGGCCGGGTACCTCGACCACCTTCACGCTCTACCAGTGGCTGGTGAGCCGGGGGATCGCGGTGCTGGCCCCCAACATTCGCGGCAGCTCCGGCTACGACAAGGCCTACCAGCGCGCCATCCACCGCGACTGGGGAGGCGGCGAGCTGCGTGACATCCGAGCGGCGGCGGAATATTTGCGGACGCTGGACTGGGTCGACCGCGACCGGCTGGCGGTCTACGGGGGCTCGTTCGGGGGCTTCGCCAGCCTGTCCGCCATGACCCGGCTGCACGAGTACTGGGCCTGCGGCGTGGACCTCTTCGGGCCCTCCGACCTGGTCACGTTCGCGCGTGCCGTGCCGCCCTTCTGGCGGGCCCTGATGCGGGCCTGGGTGGGCGATCCCGACGACGATCGGGAGATGCTCCTGGAGCGCTCGCCCATCACCTACGTCGACCAGTTCCGCGCCCCCCTCCTGGTGCTCCAGGGCGCCACCGACCCCCGGGTGGTCCGGGCCGAATCGGACCAGATGGTCGCCCGGCTCCGGGCGCTGGGCCGGCACGTGGAGTACGTGGTCTTCGAGGACGAGGGCCACGGCTTCACCAAGCAGGCCAACCAGCAGCGGGCGACCCGGACCATGGGCGAGTTCCTCCTCCGCCACCTCGGGGTCGAGCCTTGACGCTGGCCGAGGCCCGGGCCGCGATCGCGGCAGGGGCCGACCTCAACGCCTTCATCTCACTGAGCCGGGAGTCGGGCACGGGCACCGTGGTCGCGATCAAGGACCTGGTCGACGTGCGCGGGGCGGTGACGACCGGCGGCGGCGCCATCCTGAAGGGGGAGCCGGCCGCCGCCGATGCGCAGGTGGTGCGCCGCATCCGCGAGGCGGGCGGGGTGGTCGTGGGCAAGACCAACCTCCACGAGTGGGCCTACGGCGTGACCAGCAACAATCCCCACCACGGCGCCGTGCGCAACCCCCACGATCGCGAACGAGTCTCGGGCGGCTCGTCGGGCGGCTCCGCGGTGGCGGTGGCGGCGGGCATGTGCGACTGGGCGCTGGGCAGCGACACGGGCGGTTCGATCCGGATCCCGGCCGCGCTCTGCGGCGTGGTCGGATTCAAGCCGACCGTGGGCACCGTCGACCTGGAGGGCGTGATCCCCCTCAGCCGCACCCTCGACACCCTCGGCCCGCTGGCGCCCGACGTCCGCTCGGCCGCGCTGGCCATGGAGCAGATGTCAGAGCTGCGCGGCCTGCTTCCGGACCGGGGACGGCCGCTGGCCGAGCTCCGCGTGGCGGTGGCCCGGGGCTGGGCCGACGGGGTCGACGCCACCACCCGGACCGCCTGGGACGCGGCCACCCGGGGCCTGCCCGAGATCGACCTGCCCGACCGCCTGGCGATGGGCGCTGCCGGCCTCACCATCCTCCTGGTCGAGGCCGCGGCCCACCACCGGCGCTGGGTGGAGGAGATGCCCGACCGCTACGGCGCCGACGTGCTCGAGCTGCTCCGCGCCGGCCTGCGGCTGGAGCGTCACGAGTACTCGATGGCGCTATACGAGCAGTCGCGCCTCCGCGAGCGAGCGGAGCAGGCACTGGCCGGATGGGACGCGGTGGTGTGCCCCACCACCCGGATCGTGGCCCCACCGATCGGAGCCGGCTACGAGCGCGCCGATCTCACCGGCCATACCCGGCCCTTCAACACCACCGGCCAGCCGGTGATCGTGCTGCCGGTGCCCAGCCCGGGCCTGCCGGTCGGCCTCCAGGTGGTGGGCCACTTCGGAGAGGAGGAGCGGCTGGTCGAGGTCGCCCTGGCGCTGGAGGCCGCCTGGGGCGGTAGGCCCGACCCCACCCAAGCGGACTTGCCTTCAGGGATGCCCGGGTGGACAATGCCGCCATGAAGAGAGGGACTTGGTGGGCGCTCGCCGCCCTGCTGGTGGTCGCCTGTGGAGGCTCCTCGCAGTCCGGCCCGTCCACGGACACCACGCCGATCAAGATCGGCGTGATCACCTCGCTGAGCGGCGCCTACCAGACCCTGGGCACCGGCAACCGGGCCGGCGTCGACATCGCGGTGGACGAGGTTAACAGCGCCGGGGGCATCAACGGGCGCAAGTTCGAGGTCAGCTACGAGGACGACAAGACCGACCCCACCCAGGCCGTGGTCGCCTTCAACAAGCTGACCGGCGAGAACGTCGCCGCCATCCTGGGGCCCGTCCTCTCCGACTCGGTGCTGGCGATCAAGTCGGGTCCGCTCGACAAGGCCAAGACCCCGGTCGTCTCGCTGGCCGCCTCCGACGCGATCGTGGAGCCGGTCGACCCCTACCTCTACATGACCCCGGCCAGGGCCAGCGTGGCCGCGGACCGTTTGACGCAGTACTTCAAGGCCCAGGGGCTGACCAAGATGGCGATCTGGTGGGCCAGCGACAACGCCTTCGCGACCAGCGGCCACGACGGTATGACCAAGCAGTTCGCGGGCCGGAACGGGATCACCTTCGTGGACGACGAGCCGTTCTCGGCCCGTGACACCAAGGACTTCTCCCCTCTCTTCGGCAAGCTCAAGGCGTCCGGCGCCCAGGGCCTGATGGTCTGGTCGACCGCCGCCCCGCCGGTGATCATCACCAAGGCGTTCCGGGCCCAGGGGCTGAGCCTCCCCCTGTTCATGAGCCACGCCCAGGCCACCGCCCTCTACTTCGGGCCCAACGGGGCTGGGGCGGCCGGTGAGGGCGTCAGCATGGCCACCCAGCTGGGGGCGATCGCCCCCTCGATGCCCGACAACGTGCCCGCCAAGAAGCTGGCCCTCGAGCTGGCCCGCAAGTACCAGGCGGCCAACAACGGCCAGTACCCGACCCAGTTCGTCTTCGACGGCTACGTCGGGGTCAAGCTGCTGGCCGACGCCATGAAGCGCAAGGGCACCAAGCCGAGCCAGGTCATCGCCGGGCTCGACTCCGGCAACCTGCAGACGCCCCAGGGCCTGTACCGGATCACCAAGTCGGACCACTCCGGCTTCGGCGTTGACTCGCTTCAGATCGGCACCGTCAAGAACCTGACGCTGGTGCCCACTGACTATTCGACCCAGCTTCTGGCGAAGCTGAAGCAGTAGCTGGACCCAACTGAGCCGCCGGCCGGACCCGGGGCCGGTTCCAGCTTGCTCGAGGCCCGAGGCCTGGTCCGCCGCTTCGGCGGCGTGGTGGCCGTCGACGAAGTCTCGCTGGAGATCGCCACCGGGGCCCTGCACGGCCTGATCGGGCCCAATGGCGCCGGCAAGTCGACGCTGTTCAACCTGGTCACCGGCAACCTGCGCCCCGAGGCCGGCTCGATCCTCCTGAACGGGGCCCGGATCGACGGCCTGGCGCCCGCCCCCCGAGCCCGGCTGGGAATCGCCATCGCGTTTCAGGCGGTGCGCCTGTTCCGGGGCATGACGGTGCTCGAGAACGTGATGGTCGGCGCCCACTCGACCACCCGGCACGGCGTCTGGGAGGCCGCCCTGCGTCTGCCCCGCCACCGCCGCGAGGAGCCGCTGATCCGGGAGCAGGCGGCCGCCGCCCTGGAGCGGATCGGGCTCAGCGACCTGGCCGGGCGGCCGGCGGAGTCGCTGCCCCTCGGCAGCCAGCGCTCGGTTCAGGTCGCCCGCGCGCTCTGCGCCCGGCCCCGCCTGCTCCTGCTCGACGAGCCCGCCAGCGGACTGCGCGGCGCCGAGCGAGAGTCGCTGGCGGTGCTCATCGAGAGCCTGCGCGAGGAGGGCCT
>JBBSHA010000210.1:0-4507 GCA_038253595.1 Candidatus Dormibacterales bacterium | reverse complement strand
TCGTCCCCGCCCTCTTCCTGCTGGTGGCCTGGATCGCGGCTCGGACGGGCACCCGCGATCGCGCGGCGCTGCGGGACCTGGCGCCGACCATGCCGGTCCTGGCCGGGGTCTTCCTGGTGGTGACCCTGGCCGCGCTTGGCCTGCCCGGCTTGAACAGCTTCGTCGGCGAGTTCCTGACCCTGCTCGGCGCCTGGCAGTACGCGCCCTGGCTGGCGGTCGCCGGCTGCATCGGCCTGGTCCTGGCCCCGGTCTACATGCTCCGCCTCTTCCAGGGCACGATGTACGTGGGGGCGGACCCGGCCCCGGCGCGAACCGCCGCTCCCGCCGGTCGCGGTGCCGCGGGCAGGGCCGGAGCCCGCACCAGGGCCGGCACCACGGCCGCGCTCACGCGCCCTCGCGTCGACATCAGCGCCTCCGAGCTGGCCCTGCTGCTGCCGCTGCTCCTGCTCATGTTCCTGCTCGGGCTCGACCCCTACCTGATCACCCACCCGATGACCGCGCTCGGTTTCGCGCTGCCGGCAGGCTGGCGGTGAGCTTTCTGGCCGGCGCCGAGCAGATCGCCGTCAACTACTCGGCCCAGCAGGCTCTGACCGATCTCCAACAGATCGCCGCCCTGGTCGCGGTGGTGGTCGCACTGCTGCTGGCGATGATCGCCGACCTGCTGCTGCCGCCCCGCCGGCGCGGACCGGTGGTGGCCGTGCTGGCGCTGGCCGGACTGGCAGTGGCGCTGGCGCTGGCGGCCTGGTCCCTGGCCACCGGAGGTGGGCACGAGGCCTACTTCCGGTTCGCCACCGGCGACAGCTTCGCGCTCTACTTCGAGGTCCTCTTCTCGATCCTGGGCCTCCTCACGATCGCGATCTCGCACGCCTACGTGCGGCGCCGGGACTTCCTGGAGGCCGAGTTTCACGTCCTCACACTGGCGGCGGTGATCGGCATGATGGCGCTGGCGTCGGCCACCTCGCTGGTCTCGATCTTCCTCGGCCTGGAGACGCTCTCGATCGCGCTCTACATCGCCTGCGGCTTCGGCCGCCGGGAGACGCGCTCGCAGGAGGCGGCGGCCAAGTACCTGCTGGTGGGGGGCTTCGCCAGCGCCTTCGTGCTCTACGGGATGGCCCTGGTCTACGGAGCCACCGGCTCCACGCAGCTGGGCCTCATCTCCCAGAGTGTCACCGCCCAGGCCGACGCGAGCCAGAACCCGCTCCTCCTGCTGGGCGTGCTGCTGCTCGGGGTCGGCTTCGCCTACAAGGTGTCCGGGGCCCCCTTCCACCAGTGGACGCCCGACGTGTACCAGGGGGCTCCTCTGCCCGTGACCGCCTTCATGTCGGTGGGCACCAAGGCGGCCGCGTTCGCGATGATCATCCGGGTCTTCACCTACGGACTTCCCCACCTGGCCCCGCAGTGGCAGGCGCTGCTCGCCCTCGTCGCGGCTGCCAGCATGATCGTCGGCAACCTGGGCGCCATCGCCCAGCGCAGCGTGAAGCGGCTGCTCGCCTACTCCGGGGTGGCCCAGGCCGGCTACATCCTGATCGGGGTGGTGGCCGGCGGCAGGGCCGGAATCGGGGCGGTCCTCTTCTACCTGTTCGCCTACCTGTTCATGAACTTCGGCGCCTTCGCGGTGCTCACGGTCCTGGCCGCGCCCGAGGGCGATCGGGACGACCTGGGCGACCTCGACGGACTCGGCTTCCGGCACCCGCTCCTGGGCCTGCTGATGACCGTGTTCATGCTCTCGCTCGCCGGCTTCCCGCCCCTGGTCGGCTTCATCGGCAAGTTCTTCCTGTTCAGCGCCGGCGTCTCCTCCGGCTGGACGTGGCTGGTCGTGATCGGAGTGCTGACCAGCGTGGTCTCGGTCTACTACTACCTGCGGGTCGTGTTCCACGTGTGGACCCCGGTCTCGGGCCGCCCCGCTCTGGAGAGCAGCCCGGCGCCCGTGGCCGCGATCGCCGCCTCAGCCCTGCTGGCCGTTGCGCTCGGCGTCTACCCCAGCATCGTCTTCGCCGCCGGGATCCTCGGCTCGGGTCCGGTCCTCGCCGCGGGGCGCTGACGGGCGGCGCTCAGCGCCCGGTCGCGTATCCCTGCATGCGGCGCGGGTCCGCGGCCGCCCGCAGCAGCCCCGCCGCCCCGTCGTTGGCAACCGCGGACATCCGGCCCAGCGACCA
This sequence comes from Candidatus Dormibacterales bacterium, assembly GCA_038253595.1. Classification (GTDB taxonomy): domain Bacteria; phylum Chloroflexota; class Dormibacteria; order Dormibacterales; family Dormibacteraceae; genus JBBSHA01. The sequence goes on along the minus strand of JBBSHA010000210.1, from coordinate 2,351 downwards.
GCCGTCCACGACCTGGACGTCGTGGCCCCGCCCCTTCAGCTCGGCGATCGTCGCCGGCGGGAAGCGGTCCTCCAGGATCAGCCGGCCCGGCATCGCGTGGTGAGGGTAGAAGGAGCGCGGGAAGTGGTTGCTGTGGAACATGGGCAGGTCGATGGCGGCCTGGAGGTCGAGGCCGCCGCTGACGTGGCGGACGAAGAACGTCAGCGACCACTGGTCCTGCTGGTCGGCCCCCGGCGTGCCGAACGCCAGATGCGGCTCGCCGGCGCGAAACGCGAGGCTCGGACTGAGCGTCGTGCGCGGCCGCTTGCCGGGGGCCAGCGTGTTGGGCAACCCCGGCTCCAGCCGGAAGATCTGGGCCCGGGTGCCCAGGCAGAAGCCCAGGCCCGGGATGGCGGGCGAGCTCTGCAGCCAGCCGCCGCTGGGCGTGGCCGACACCAGGTTGCCCCAGCGGTCGGCCACGTCCACATGGCAGGTGTCGCCGCGCCCGCCGGCGACCGGGTCGAAGGTGGGGTCGCCGAGGCCGCTCCCGTCCTCGTCCGCCGGCATCTCCCCCACCGGCGCCAGCCGAGCCGGGCGCCCACCGGGCGAGCCGGGCCGCAGCTCCCCCGAAGCCTGCCCCGTGACCAGCCACCGGCGCTCGTCCGTGTACGCGGGCGCGAGCAGCTCCGGTGTCAGGTCGGGGCTGAAGAGGGGGTCCCCGTACCAGGCCTCGCGGTCCGCGAAGGCGAGCTTGGCGCACTCGGTGACGGTGTGCACGAACTCGGGACCGGCCGGGTCCATCGCCTCCAGGTCGAAGCCGGCGAGCAGGGCCAGCTGCTGCAGGAAGACCGGGCCCTGGCCCCAGGGCCCGGTCTTGAACACCGTCCAGCCCCGGAAGTCATGGGCCAGCGGCGCCTCCACCGACGCCGTCCAACTGGCCAGGTCGGCGCCCCGGATCAGCGCGTCCCGGCGGCCGGCCTCGGCGTCGATCGCCTCGGCCACGAAACCGTGATACCAGGCCCGGCGCGCCGCCTCGATCTGCGCCTCACGATCGCTGCCGGCCGCCTCCGCCTCGGCCAGCAGGCGCTTGTAGGTGGCGGCCAGCGCGGGATTTCTAAAGCGGCTACCGGGCGCCGGCACCTCGCCCCCGGGGAGCCAGATCGCCGCCGACTCGGCCCAGTCGGTGCGGAAACGGCGCTCGGCGCCGCGGATCGCCTCGGAGATCCGGGGAACCAGCGGGAATCCGCCCCCCGCGTACTCGATGGCCGCGGCGAGCACCTCGCGCAGCCGGAGCGTGCCGTGCTCGCGCAGCATCAGCAGCCAGCCGCCGACCGCGCCCGGCGTGCAGGGGGCGAGCAGGCCCGCGCCCGGGACCATGTCGAGCCCGCGTGCGCGGAAGGCGTCGACGGTGGCCGCCGCCGGCGCCGGGCCCTGGCCGCAGATCACCTCGACCCGGCGCCGGGTGACGCTGTACACGATGGCCGGCATGTCACCGCCGGGGCCGTTCAGGTGGGGTTCGACCACCTGGAGGGTGAATCCGGCGGCGGCGGCGGCGTCGAAGGCGTTGCCGCCCCGCTCCAGCACACCCATCCCGACCGCGCTGGCCAGCCAGTGGGTGGAGGCCACCATGCCGAAGGTGCCGTTCAGCTCCGGCCGGGTGGTGAAGCCCAAGCTCAGAGGTTGCTCCGGGACTGGCCGCCGTCCACCGCCCAGCAGGCCCCGTTGACGAACGACGCCGGCCGGGAGCACAGGAAGGCGACGACAGCCGCCACCTCCTCGGGCGCGCCGAAGCGGCCGGCCGGCATCTCCCGGGCCACGAAGGCCGCGATCCCTTCCGGGTCCACTTCCCGGCGCCGCTGCCAGGAGCCGCCGTCGAATAGCACCGAGCCGGGGGCCACGCAGTTGACCGTGACCCCGTCCCCGCCGACCTCGCGCGCCAGCGAGGTGGTGAAGCTCAGCTCGGCGGACTTGGCCGCGTTGTAGGCGGGGGGGCCTCCGGCCTCGCGGCCGTACACCGACGAGATGGTGACGATGCGGCCCCAGCCGCGGTCGCGCATGGCCGGGAGCGCCCCCAGGCTGAGCCGGGCGGCCGGATACAGGTTGCCAGCCATCGCCTGGGCCAGCTCGGCCACCCCGGTGTCGGCCCAGCTGCTGCCCGCCCGCACACCGAGATTGTTGACCAGGATGTCGATCGGTCCCGCCGCCGCCATAGCGTGGTCGCAACCGGCCTCCGTGGTGAGGTCGGCGGCCACCCCGGAACCGCCCAGCTCGGCGCCCACGCGCGCCACGTCGGCGTCGTTGGGGGGCGCGCCCCCCCCCCCCACCCCCCCCTCGGCCAGGGCCCCGGCGGTCGCCCCGCCCAACCCGCCGGG
>JBBSHA010000209.1:0-4507 GCA_038253595.1 Candidatus Dormibacterales bacterium | reverse complement strand
GTACAGCCGGGTCAAGCAGACCGTGTCCACGGTGAAGAAGTCGACGGCGAGGAGTTGGTCGGCGTGCTGCCGTACGAACTCCCGCCAGGAACGGTCACTTCGACGGGGAGCGGGGAGTAGGCCGTGGCGCCGAAGGACGTTGCGAACCGTCAGGTGGGAGCAGCGGTGGCCCAGCTTAAGCAGTTCGCCCTGGATCCGCCGAAAGCCCCAGCGCGGATTCTCTCTGGCCAGACGAAGGATGAGTTGGTGAAGCTCACTGGGAGCGGCCTTCTCGCGCCGAGGGCGCCTAAGGTAGGCGGCCCACTTTCGCCGGACCAGCTCACGATGCCAGCGGAGGAAGGTCTCGGGGCTGGGCAGCAGGGACTGCCAACTCTGGCGGGAAAGAGCCCGACTCAGGGCAGTCAAGAGGAGCCGGTCCGATTGCTGCCACTGCGGCCGCTTGACCTGGCGCTCGAGGATTCGCAGCTGGTGTCGAAGGGCTAAAACCTCTGCGCGGAGGCGAGCTTCGGAGGAAGTGCGCACAAGCAGGATCTCGAGGAGGAAGCGAACGACGGCATAGAGGAGGCTGAGAAGCATGAGGCTGGATCATCGCAGGGAGCCCAGTGCGGCCTCTCCCGAACTGACTGAGAGGACTTAACCGCACACGCGGTGGCGCAGCACACGGTCATCGCGATCGCGCCCAGGACCATGCCCCGTGCCCCCAGGGCGGCGGCCTCCGGTTTGGAGATGCCGGCCAGGACCAGGCTCACCACCGCCACCGAGGGCGCGGCGGCGAACAGGCCGGCGAAGAAGCGGGGTTTGAAGGTGCCTGTCAGCGAACTGAGCAGGACCACGAAGCCTCCCGCCAGCACGCCCTTGAGGGCGACCAGCAGGAGCGGGCCGGCGGTCACCGGCCGGAGAGGCCGCCGAGCACCGCCCCGTAAACCCAGTGGGCGGCCAGCATCGACTGCGGGCGTCCGGGCCGGTCCCGGTGGGCCGGTTCCATGATGCCCAGAGCGGGCACCCAGCCCATGTAACTGATCAGCCAGACGCCGGTGCCGAAGACCAGGCCGCAGAGCACCCGCGGGGGCCGTCCCAGCGGACCCTTCCGGAGCAGCCCGAAAAGAGCGCCGGCACCGGCTCCGAATCCGAAGTGGAGGGCGACCGCGGTGACCGTGCGCCGGCCCGGGGTCCGGCGCACGCGAACGCTGCTCAGCAGCCTCCCGCTGATCTTGGTCGGGGGCAGCGAGCCCATAAGGCCGGCGCGGCGCGCGGCCAGCATGAGGAGGGACATGGCAGCGGTGGCCACGATTCCCGCCAGCGCCCCCCGGACGATGCCCGGCCGAACCGGGCCCGAGTCATCTGGTCCCGGCTGTCCGGGGTTCTGGTCGAGGGCCATCGTCACACCTTACGACCCGCCCCCCGACCGCTCCAAGTCCGGCGACGTCGAAACCGACCCGGGACCTCCGTAGCCAAGAATTTCATGTCAGCCTGCCAGTGCCCTGGCATCGAAGTTCGCGGCAAATCGCGGCTCCGGACGGCGATGCGGGCGTCAAGGGCCCGGCGGTGCGTCGTCACGCATCGACCGATGCGCTCCTTCTTCCGCCACCCTTTCCTTCGCCTCGCCCCCCGGACCGGCACCCGCCGGGCGCCTGCCACGATTTACCGTGCGAACTTTGGTTCCAGGACACCAGGCGGTAGAACTAGGTGATCGTCAACCCGGGCGCCGCCCGCTCCGCGGCCGGCCTCCCCCCTGCGGCCCGGACAGCCGGCAGCGCCAGAGTGATCGTCGACCCGTGGCCGGGCTCCGAGCTGGAGACCTCGAGCCGGCCGCCGTGGCGCTGGGCCAGCTCGCGGCTGATGTAGAGGCCCAGGCCGGTGCCCGGCTGCGGCGCCAGTTCGGGATCGTTGAGGCGGACGAAGCGGTCGAAAATGCGCTCGCGCATCTCCTCGGCGATGCCGATGCCGTGGTCCTCGACGGCGACCAGGGCCTCCTTGTCCTGGCTCACGCGGAGGCGCACCCAGGGCCGGCGGTGGGTGTAGCTGAGGGCGTTGTTGAGAAGGTTGTCGATAATCCGGCCCAGGTGGGTGGGGTCGCCGTCTACGAGGACCGGATCGGACGGCAGCTCGACCGCCACCTCGGCCTTCAGCATCTCGGCCCGCCCCGCCAGGCGGTCGGCGGCCTCCGTCACCAGCCGTCCCAGGTCGACCTCCCCGACCGCCACCGGCACGCTGTCGGTCTCCAGCCGGGAGGCGGTCAGCAGGTCGTCCACGATCTTGTTCAGCTCGCCGCTCTTGAGGTTCAGGATCTCCAGGATCCGGTTCCAGTCGGCCGGCGGTTCGCCGAAGGTGCCGTCGCCCAGCATCGACAGGTAGCCGGAGACCACCGACAGCGGGGTCCGCAGCTCGTGGGCGGCCATGTTCAGGAATTCGGACTTGCTGCGGCTGGCCGCCTGTGCCTCCACGAGAAGGTCGGTGATGGCCAGCTGCTTCTGGTGCAGGTCCACGAAGACGCCCACCTTAGCGCGCAGGAAGTCGGGCACGAAGGGCTTGAAGAGGAAGTCGGCGGCCCCGATCGCGTACGCCTGCTGGATGTTCTCCTCGGCCTCGCCGAAGGCGGTCAGAAAGATGATCGGGATGCCCTGGGTGGCGGTCCGGGAGCGGATCAGCTGGGCGGTCTCGAAGCCGTCCATGCCGGCCATCCGGACGTCGAGCAGGATCACGGCGAAGTCCTCCCGAAGCAGGTGGCGGAGCGCATCGCGGCCGCTCTGGGCCCGGACCAGGCGCTGGCCGAGGGGTGCCAGCACCGCCTCCAGCGCGACCAGGTTGGCCTGTTCGTCGTCGACCAGCAGGATGGCGACCTGGGGCGGCCCCGCGGCCCCCCCCGCCCCGGGCTCAGGCACCGCTCACCCGGAGCCAGCTCCGGAGCATGGCCAGCAGCTGGGCGGGGTCGATCGGCTTGGCGATGTAGTCCGACGCGCCGGCATCGATGCACAGCTCGCGGTCCCCCTTCATCGCCTTGGCGGTGAGGGCGATGATCGGCAGGCTCGCCAGGTTGGCCGTCTGCCGGATCTCACGCATGGTCTCGTAGCCGTCCCTGATCGGCATCATCACGTCCATCAGCACCAGCTCGGTGCCCGAGCCACCGGCCCGGAGCATCTCGATGGCATCGTTGCCGGCCTCGGCCGACACCACCCGGATGCCCTCGCGCTCCAGCAGCGCCGTGAGGGCGAAGATGTTGCGGACGTCGTCGTCGACCACCATCACGGTCCGTCCCGCCAGGCCACCCTCGACAGCCAGCGGGGGCGCTGAGGCGGCCGCAAATACCGGGCTGGGCGGGGACTTGGCCAGGGGCCGGCCGGGCGCTCGGCCGACGCGGTTGAGGAAGCGGCTGACCTGGGACGTGAGCTCGTCCGAGGAGCTCTCGCCGCCCTTGACGATGACGCTCTTGGCGGCCTTGCGGAGCGCCGCTCGGTCCTTGGTCGAGAGCTCCGCCGCCGTGTAGACGATGATCGGGATCTGGCGCAGCTCGGGGCTCTTCTGGACCTGCTCCAGGAGCTTGAAGCCGCTCATGTCGGGCAGCCCCAGGTCAAGCACCACGCAGTCGATCTTCTCCTTGCGAAGTGCCGCCATCGCCTCCTTGCCGGTGGCCACCGCCGTGGTGTGCAGGGAGTCGTTGCCGATCGCATCCACGATCGCCTGGCGCTGGACTTCGTTGTCCTCGACCACCAGCAGGTTGCGGACGCCCTGGTCGATGAAGGCCTGGATCCGGGTGAACAGGCCCTCCAGCGCCTCCTTGGTCGCTGGCTTGGCGATGAACGTGTTCGCGCCCTTGGTCTCGACCTGCTCCTGGGCGTCCTCGAACACGGTGACGATATGGACCGGGATCTCCCGCGTCAGGGGATCCTGCTGGAGCGAGTCGAGCACCTTCCAGCCGCTGATGTCGCGCAGGCCGATATCGAGCGTGACCGCCGAAGGCTTGTACTCACGGGCCAGGGAGAGCGCCTCTGCGCCGCTGAGCGCGAGGATGCCCTTGAAGTGATTCTGGTGGGCGAGGTCCAGGAGCACCTTGCAGAAGTTGGGGTCGTCCTCGACGATCAGCACCACCGAGTCGCCCGGCTCCAGGGTGTAGCGGTCGTCGGGCACCTCAGCGTGGCGGCCCTGAAGGGCGCTCGCGGTGGGTGCGGCCTGGAACAGTTCCTCCCGGATCGCCGGCCCGGCGTCCGGGCTGCCCTCTCCGCCCCCGACCGGGGCGGGCTCGAGCGCCATCGGCGTCCCCTGGGCGGCAAACCGGGCGGGCAGGAACACGGTGAATGTCGAACCTCGGCCGGGCTCGCTGCGGAGCGCGATCTGGCCGCCCATGAGGCGGACCAGCTCACGGCTGATGGAGAGTCCGAGACCGGTGCCGCCGTACTTGCGGCTGGTGGTGCCGTCGGCCTGCTGGAAGGCCTCGAAGACAGTCCGCTGCTTGTCGCGAGGGATCCCGATTCCGGTGTCGTGGACCTCGAAGGCGATGATGTCGGCGGCC
>JBBSHA010000208.1:0-4553 GCA_038253595.1 Candidatus Dormibacterales bacterium | reverse complement strand
GAGCTGATCTTCGATCAGGTGCGGCCGACCATCGTCTGCGTGGACGTCCGGCTGCCCGACGGCGCCGGCGGCAAGCTGGCCGAGCGGTTCGTGGCCCGGGGCGCCCGGGTGATGCTGTTCACCAACGACCAGGCCAGCTTCGAGAAGCCGCCCGCCGGGGTGGCCCGCTCGCTTCTGAAGTCGCGAACCAACCCCGGCCAGCTGTCGGAGGCCGTCCGCGAGGTCGCCCGCTCGACGCCGGCACCCTAGTCATGCGGCGTCCCTAGCCGGCCTGGGAACTCCATTGGTCGGGCCGAAGTCCTGACCGCCGGGCGTTACGCGGAGTGCGCGGCCGGCGTTGGTGGAGGTGAATGGCAAGAACGCTGGCCACCCTCCTGACCGTGCTTGCGCTGGCTGGTTGCGGGCGGGCCGCGGGGCCGGCGGCCGGGACCCCGGCGAGCTCGCCCTCGCCGGTGCCCTCGGTGTCCGTGGCGCCGGCTTCGACCCTCATCACCGAGGCCGATTCGGGGCGCACTGTGGCGCTGGCGGTCGGGGCGACCCTGGAGGTCGCCCTCCGCGCCGTGCCCGGCTGGACCGCCTGGACCGGGCTCCGCAGCAGCGATGCGTCGGTTCTCCAACCGGTGGTCGACACCCGGGCTGCCGCGGCGCGCGGGGTGACGATCGGTGGCTTCCGGGCACTGGCCCCCGGTCATGCCCAGCTGACCGCGGCCAGCGGCGTTGCCTGCAGCCCCGGCACCGCCTGCCCGGCGCTGGCGCGGGCCTGGACGGTAAGCGTAGTGGTCGGCCAGAGCTAGGGAGCGACCCGGCCACGGCCCCACGTGCTGTTGGTCCGGCTGATTGGGAGCGGCTGTCCAGCTGATGTCCGGCGGCGGCACCGTGGCACACCGCGGGTTGCCCCTGGCGTCGGTCAGGCCCAGCGTTGCCATCAGACGATGGCCCGGCCTGGCTGCCTCCCGGATGATTGCCGGCTCGATCACCTCAAGACGCAGCTTGGCGCCCCGGAAGGGGCTGAAGGTCCGCGCCTGTGAGACCTCGCCCTAGCCCAGGTGCCGGTCCGCGGCACCCGAGCACGGACGGACCGCCGACGTCCAGGCCATCATCACTCTCCCGGACTGTGACCTCGCATTCCCAGGTTGCCGAGGCGGCATCGCCCGGAACCAGGCCAACGGGCCGGTGGCTTCGGCCCGGAAGCAGGGGCTCACCGGGCCCGGCACGGCGGCTGCAGAGGCCGACGTGGAAGTTCGAGTAGCCCTCGCCCTGAGGGTTGGGCGCGCAGCTGAGGCCGGGCAGGTCGGTGCCGAGCACCGTGACGATCAAGCCCGAATCGTAATCCGGCGATGCCGGGGCCGCGGCCGCTCAGCGGGTTCAGCGGCCGGGACGCAGGTGACGGATCGCGAAGATGCAGTCGCCGCTGCCCACGCCGGCACCGCACTCGATCTCCTCCACCCGCCACTGGTTGAGCAGACCGGCGCGGCTGAGGGCGGCCTCCAGGCTGCCGGTCTGGAAGTGGCAGCCCGCGGCACCGGCGCGCCGTCCCACCGCGTGGGCGTTGGAGTAGTGGATGATCCAGAACTCATCCTGATCGAGCTGGCGGACGACGTGCAGGTGCTCGCCGCGGATCTCGTCCTGGTCGAGGGCGAAGGCCTCCAGGACCGCCGACACGCCCTTGCGGCCGAGCATTCCGCGCAGGCCGCTCTTCCTGCCCGCGCGGGCCCAGCGGTCCGCGGCCAGGAACGCCCAGTCCCGCATCCGGGCCGGGGCGGCCGGACCGAAGGTGGCCTCCAGGGCGTCGTCCAGGCGGGACACGTAGCGGGCCGGGGTGCCGAGGTCGTCCGTTCCCGCCGGATCGCGGTGCAGCAGCTCCCGCATCCCCAGGTTGCGGACCAGCTCCGGCCAGGCCGGTCCCGCCGAGTCACGGGCGCACTGGATGAGGTTGGCGAAGTAGGAGTTCCGGCAGTACGGCTGGCGCGCCACCAGCCGGGCCAGGCCGAGCGCGGGCAGGATCGCCGCCCGGCTCTCGAACGGGGTAACCGGGTAGGGGGTGACGCTGGGTATGGCCGGGGCTCGGCCGGGGAAGGGGGTCGCCGGCGGGAGCGGGGTCACCGGCGTGGCGGGCGCGGCGTAGGCGTGGCCGCCGGTGCCGTTGAAGGGCAGCGCGGCCAGCATCTCGACCGCCTCCCGGACGGACCGGGGGCGCTGGTCGGGACTCTTGGCGAGCAGGATCTCGAGCACGTCGTCGACCTCGCGGGGCAGGGCCGGGTTGTGCTCGCGGGCTGAGCGGTAGGGCTGGCCGACCGTGAGCGCCATGGTCTCCAGGTGGCTGGAGCCCCGGAAGGGGAGGTGCCCGGTCAGCATCTCGTGGACGATGACCCCGAGCGCGTAGACGTCGGCCCGCTGGTCGATGGCCTCGCCCTTGGCCTGCTCGGGGGCCATGTAGCCGGGGCTGCCCAGGGCGGTGCCGTCGAACGTCAGGTGGTGCTCGTGGTGGAGGCTCCGGGCCAGCCCGAAGTCGCTGAGCAGGTGCCGGCCGTCGGCGTGGACCAGCACGTTGCTGGGCTTCAGGTCGCGATGCACGATGCCACTGGCGTGGGCGTGGCCGAGGGCGGACCCCATGTCGGCGATCACCTTCCAGGCCATCTGCAGCTGGAGGGGGCGCCCGCGCATGCGGTCGCGGAGCGTGCCACCGCGCATCAGGGGCATGGTCAGGTAGGTGTGGCGGTCGCCGCTGGCGAAGTCGAAGAGGGGCAGGATGTTGGGGTGGTCGAGGGCGGCCACCGTCAGGGCCTCCTGCTTGAAGCGTGTTAGGAATCCCTCCTGGTGGACCAGGACCGGCGAGAGCACCTTGAGCGCCACCTCGCGGTTCAGGACCTGCTGCATCGCCCGGTACACGGTGGCCATGCCGCCGGCGCCGATCTCCTCGGTGATTTCGTAGTTCCCGAGCCGGCTGCCGATCAGTTCAGACGCCATGAAAAGCCCCATACACAGCCTCCTCGAACAACGGTCCGGGGCGCCGATTCCTGCGCCGGCAGGGGCGGCCCGGGCGGGCGGCTAGTAGCCGGCGGGGGTCATCGGGGCGACCTGCGTCGGTGCCTCGACAGCGCGGCGGCGGCGGTTGTCGGTCATCAGCAGGGCCACGTGAATGGCGGTGGCGATCGGCGGCACCACCAGCTCCGAGAGCTCGAGGTCGAGCGCCGAGAATGCCGGCTGGTTGATGCGGCGCACCGCGGTCACCACGCCCAGCAGCTCGCGCCCGCTGACCAGCGGGATGCAGAGCACGGGGCCGAGGTCGTTGACGGTCTGCCAGGCGCGCAGCTCGTTGTCCCAGTCGCCAGTGCGCAGGTCGTCACCGAAGACGCGGCGGGTGCGCAGGGCCTCCGCCTCCGGGGAGCGCTCGAGCAGCAGCTCCGCGGCGTACTGGGCGGGCGAGCTGTGCACCACCCGCCAGCGGGAGCGGAGCCCGAGGTGGACCACGACCTGGGCCGCCCCCAGCTCCTCCTGGATGCGCTTGGCGCCGAGGCGGAGCACGTCGGTGAGGTTCTCCTGGTCGGACACCTCGGCCATCGACCGGGCCAGGGCCAGCCGCTCCTGCGCGGAGCGATTCCAGGCCTCCAGCGCCTGCGCCAGCTGGCCGATCTCGTCCCGCCGCCGGGTCGAGGGCACCGCCACCCGGCGCCCCGAGGCGAGGTCGATGGCGGCGGCCACCAGCTGCCGCACAGGCTGCAGGGTGGACCGGAAGAAGACGGCGGCGAGCAGGATCAGGACCAGCAGGCTGAGCACGGCCGTGCCTTGCACGGTGCGGGCCAGCGAGGCTGAGCGCTCGCCGGCGAAGGCGTCGGCCTGCTCGGCCTCGGTCCGCAGGCGCTGCTCGAATGTGAGTGCGGAGCGGTTGAGCGACTGCATCAGCAGGTCGCCGGTGAGGCCGTCGACGGCGTCCGCCGCCGACGTCCGGGGCCCGATCGCCCGGCGGTGGTCGGCCCACGTCTCCCAGGAGTTGTAGTCGGCGGTCAGGCGGACCAGGTTCTGGCGGTCGACGGCGTCGAGCCGGCCCGGCGTGAGCTGCCGCATCTCCACGTCGGTCGCCTGCTTGGCGGCCTCGAAATCGTTGACGAAGATCGCGTCGCGGGTGGCGAAGTAGCTGAGCAGCGCCTCGTCCTGGCGGCGGACCGCGGTCTGGAGGCGGAGATCGGTGCTGGCCATGTGCTCGGCAGCCAGGGCCCGGGCGTGGGCGTCGGCCACAATGGCCTGGGTCTGGACCACCACCACCGCGTTGACCAGGATCATGAGGGCGAGCACGCCCAGCATCACCGCCATCTGGACCGCCAGCGACCAGCGGGAGCGCGTCGGGATACCGACCTCGCCCTGCTTAGCCCCGGTCCAGCCCGCGTCGGAGCCGGCGGCGGGAACCCAGACGGACGGCGAATTCACTCCGGCAACCTGCATCAGGACAACTCCCGCAAACCGTGATAAGAGGGCTGTGATCGTGCGTCGGGGCAGTCCCGGCCTCGGTTAAGAACCGGTGAACTGTTGTAAAGTCCCAAGCCTGCCCCGCACCG
>JBBSHA010000207.1:0-4581 GCA_038253595.1 Candidatus Dormibacterales bacterium | reverse complement strand
GCGGTGTAGAGCGGGTCGACCGGGACGCCGGACATGGTCGAGGTCTCGACCCCGTCGGCCCGCTTTGGGGAGGCCTCGTACGCGCCCTCCCACTCGGACTTGGACTGGGGCCGGTAGCGAACCTTCACAACGCTAGAGTATTCCTCGATTCAATATCAGGGCTCGCCTCAGCCGTCGGTGCGCGCGGCTTCGGGGACCAGGCTCTCCCGGTCGCGGGTCAGGATCTCCTCGGCCGCGGCGTAGGGGATGCGGTCCTCGAGCAGGCGCCGGGCCAGTTCGGGGTCGGCGTCGAGCAGGCGGCGAGCCTGGGCCCGGGCCCACTCGCCCACCAGGTCGGCGGCCTCGTCCTTGAGGCGGGTGGCCGCCCGCATCCCCGCCTCGCCGCTGTCGCGGAGGTGGGCGGCGTGCGCCTCGACCGCCGCCAGCAGGTCGTCCAACCCCTCACCCCTGGCGGCCACGGTGGCCACGATCGGCGGCTTCCACGCCACCTTGGGGCCCATGTTGAGCATGGTCCGGACCTCCTGCACCGTCTTCTGGGCACCCGGGATGTCGGCCTTGTTGATGACGAAGACGTCGGCGATCTCCATGATCCCGGCCTTGATCATCTGCACCCCGTCGCCGAGGCCGGGGGTCAGCACCACCAGGGTGGTGTCGGCGATGGCGGCCACCTCCAGCTCCGATTGCCCCACCCCCACGGTCTCCAGGATCACGTGGTCGAAGCCGAACGCGCCCATCAGGCGGACCGCCTCGCGGGTCGCCACCGAGAGCCCGCCCAGGTGGCCGCGGGCGCCCATCGAGCGGATGTAGACGCGGCGGTCGAGCGCGTGCCGCTGCATCCGGATCCGGTCGCCCAGGATCGCACCCCCGGAATACGGTGAGTTGGGGTCGACCGCGATCACGGCCACCCCCTGGTCCTGGGCTCGAAGCCGGCGCACCAGCGCGTCCACCAGCGTCGACTTGCCCGTGCCCGGCGCCCCGGTGAAGCCCAGCACCCGGGGCTGCTGGACGCGGTCGCCGAGGGCCTCGAGCAGGTGGCGCACGGCCGGGTCGCGGTGCTCGACCAGGGTGATCGCCCGGGCCAGGCCCCGGATGTTGCCGGCCCGGAACTCGGCCGCCAGATCGCGCTCAGCCAATCAGCCGCCGGCGCGCCCGTACCAGCGCGCCTCCCAGTCGTTGCCGAGGTAGACCACGAGCCCCTCGGAGGCCTGCTTGGGGATCGGCCGGGGGCTGGCGGCAACGCCGGGTGTGGGCTCGGTCGCCGGCACCACGGTCGCGCCCAGGAATTCGGCCAGCCAGGCCGCTGTCTGCGGGAAGCGGCCACCCGAGTAGTCGTAGATGACGGTCCTGGGGATCGCCAAGTGGCGGCCGGTGGGGGTCTCCGTGACGTTGAGGCCGAGCGGCCTGAGCACGCTGCTGGTGCGGTCGTCGAGGTCGTCCGGCCCGACGGCGGCCAGCGTCATCTGCACCGGCGCGTGCTCGGCCAGGACGCGGGGATCGACCAGGGCGTGGCTGAACAGCAGGTGCTCGATGCCGTAGGAGGGGTCCTGCGGGCAGAGCGCGTACGCCGCCGGATCGCCGCAGCTGCCCCGGGTGTTGGGGGCGAAGTCGTCGAGGAGGTCGGTGTTGGTGAGCGCCATCCGGACGTAGCTCGATTCGGTGAGCTTGCCGCCGAAGTCGTAGAGCGCCTTCAGGTCGTTGAGGTCCATATCGGTCCGGAAGTTCTTCTGGAGCGCATCCATCAGCCGCGGCGCCTTGGCGATGGCGTCCCCCTCGGCGGTCTTCTTGCGGATGGCGGCGAGGATCATCTGCTGGCGCCGGGCGCGGCCGAAGTCGGTGGCCTGGTCGGGCTGGACCGCGTCTCGCGAGCGGGCGATCTCGAGGGCCTGCTCGCCGTCGACGTGGTAGTCGCCGGCCGGGAAATGGAGGCCGGCCTCGGGCGGGCAGGCGTAGCCGAGCGGGACACCGTGGTTGAGATAGCCGTTGTGGTAATCGGGGTAGTGGCAGTCGTCCAGCGGCCCGTCCATGTGGACGTCGATCCCGCCCACCGCGTCGACGACGTCGCGAAAGGCCTTGAAGTCGACTCCCACGTACTTGTCGAAGGTGAGCCCGGCCACCTGGCTGACCGTTGCCTCCGCCAGGTGGCCACCCCCGTCCTTGCCCTGGTACTGCGGCTTCAGCGGTCCGGGCGCGAAGCCACCGTTGCCGTTGTCGTACGGGATCGAGAAGGCGTTGTTGATCTTGCCGCTGTCGACCCGGCCGTCCTGCCAGGCACCGATGCTCACGAACAGGTCGCGCGGCACCGAGGCCTCGACGACCCGGCGGCTGACCGGGTCGATGGTCACCACCATGATGCTGTCGGTCAGGTAGGGGGCGTCGTTCTCCGCCCCCCCGTAGCCGAGCACCAGCAGGTTGACCTGCTGTCCGTGACGCAGCTTGTAGGCGATCGATCCCACCGGCGGATCGACCTCGTTCTGAACGATGGTGATCGGGTTGGAGAAGTTGACCACGCTGTGCAGGAAACCGACGGTGCGGACGACCGCGAGGCTCGCGCCGAGCAGCACCCCCGCGATGAATACGATCGTCAGCAGGGCTGGGACCGACCGGGGCACCCGGGAGATGGCGCGGTATCTCGATCGCCTGGCCCTCGGCCGGGCTCGTGACATGCGGACTCGATTCTACGGTCGCCCGGCCCGCAACCGGTGAGGCGCCTGTAAGACGGCGCGGCCACCGGGGCCGCTTCGCTTCCGGCTCAGCCGGCCTGGCCGATCCAGCGGACCGAGTAGTCCCGCCCCAGCTGCACGACCAGCCCCTCGCCGGCCGGCGTCCCGGCGGGGACCGGCGTCGCCGGGGTGGGCGTGACCACGGTGGCGTGGAAGTAGCCGGCCATCCAGGCGGCGGTGAGCGGGTAGCGACCCCCCGAATAGTCGTAGACGTAGGAGTGCTCCTGGGGCCGGACCCGGACCGGCTCGGCCAGCTTGAAGCCCAGCGGCTGCAGCGAGCGCGCCACCCGGTCGCCCATCTCCTCGAGGTTGCGGCTGCCATTGACGACGACCACCGGGGCGGCCTCCCCCAGCACCCGGGGGTCGACGAACAGGTTGGCGAAATAGGCCTTCATCACCCCGAAGCTGGGGTCCTGGGCGCAGAGGACGTCGGCGTGGATGTCGCCGCAGCTGCCCCGGCGCATGTAGAACTCGTCGACCAGGTCGGAGCTGGTGACCCCGACCCTGGCGATCGCGCTGTCCGGCAGCTTGGCCGACCACTCATGGAGCGCCTGCAGGTCCGCGAGCCCGAGGTCGGAGTCGAAATTCTTCTGGAGCGCGTTCATCAGCCCGGGCACCTGGGTGAGCACGTGGCCGCTCGCCGCCCGCTTGCGGATCGAGTTGAGCAGTTGCTGCTGGCGGCGGGCGCGCCCGAAGTCGCTGGCCTGCTCCGGCTGGACGGCGTGGCGGGAGCGGGCCAGCTCCAGGGCCTGCTCGCCGTTGACCGCCTGGCAGCCCTTGGCAAAGTGGATGCCACCCTTGACGTAGCCCTCCTTGTAGTCGGGGTACTGGCGGTCGTCGAGCGCGGTGTCGAGGCAGATGTCGACGCCGCCGAGGGCGTTGACCACGTCCCGGAAGGCCTTGAAGTCGACGGCCACGTAGCCGTCGAACTGGAGCCCGGTGATCGCGGACACGGTCTGCTCGCTGAGCCTGCCGCCGCGGTTGCGGGCGGCGGTGAACTCGGGGCGCTTGCCCGGCCAGCCGGCATCGTCGATCCCGATCTCGTAGGCCACGTTGATCTTCTGGGCCAGCGTCTGGTGGCGGGGCCAGGCGTCGACCGGGACCAGCAGGTCGCGCGGGATCGAGGCCTCGACCACCCGCCGCGATGAGGGGTCGAGGCTGAGCACCATCATGGTGTCGGTCAGCCACGGGGCGTCGTTCTCAACCCCTCCGTAGCCGAGCAGCAGGATGTTGACCCGCTCGCCGTGCCGGAGCTTCCAGGGGATGGTGCCGGGATCGGGTTCCAGCACCTGGCGGGCGGTTCCGAATGGGTTGCGGACGTTGGCCGTGGTGCGCAGGAAATCGGCGACACGGAGCGTGGCCAGCGCGCCGCCGGCGACCAGGGCCACGATCAGCGCGACGCCCAGGACGCGGGCACCGGTCAGAACCGCGGCCGGCCGCTGCTGGGATCGCCGCGCCCGGGGGCGTGGATTCTGGAATGAGCTGTCCAATGGGCTACCTCTTCGGGGACTGGTGGTGCGGCGTGGGCTGGATCGGTGTGAAAACGATGGGTGACGCCCGGGGTTGGATGCCCCGGGCGGCCTAAACCATAGCGGGCGTCAGTGGTTCCTGCCTACTCCCAGGGCCACGAAGGCGATCAGATAGAGGATTCCGAGCGCCAGGACGACGGTCCCGACAATGCCCAGGATCCGGCCCGCCTGTGCCAGTCCGGCGCCCCCCAGGGTTCCGTTGCTGGCGCGGATGCGCTGCAGCGATCCGTTGCTGATGAAGTAGGCGACCGGGCCCAGGATCGAGCAGCAGATGACGCTGATGATCCCCAGGACCAGGGACAGGGTGGCCTGGCCGTCGTTGGGCGGGGCGG
>JBBSHA010000206.1:0-4583 GCA_038253595.1 Candidatus Dormibacterales bacterium | reverse complement strand
GTCGGGCGGCTCGTTCATCTACGTGCCCAAGGGGGTGCGGGTGGACATCCCGCTCCAGGCCTACTTCCGGATCAACGCCGAGAACATGGGCCAGTTCGAGCGGACCCTGATCATCTGCGACGAGGACTCGTTCGTCCACTACATCGAGGGCTGCACGGCCCCCATCTACACAACCGACTCCCTGCATTCGGCGGTGGTCGAGATCATCGTCAAGAAGGGCGCCCGCTGCCGCTACACCACCATCCAGAACTGGTCGACCAACGTCTTCAACCTGGTCACCAAGCGGGCGGTCGCGCACGAGAACGCGACTATGGAATGGGTCGACGGCAACCTCGGCTCTCAGATCACGATGAAGTACCCGTCGGTGTACCTGATGGAGCCCGGCGCCAAGGGCGACGTGCTCTCGATCGCCTTCGCGGGCAAGGGCCAGCATCAGGACGCCGGCGGCAAGATGGTCCACGTCGCCCCCCACACCACCTCGACCATCACCTCCAAGTCGATCTCCAAGGCCGGCGGCCGGACCTCCTACCGGGGCCTGATCAAGGTCCACCCGGGCGCCCATGACGTGAAGTCGTTCGTGAAGTGCGACGCTCTGCTGCTGGACGACCAGTCCATCAGCGACACCTACCCCTACATCGAGTGCGACGAGCCCCAGGTCAACATCGGCCACGAGGCGACGGTGTCCAAGGTCTCCGACGAGCAGCTCTTCTACCTGATGAGCCGCGGCATCTCCCGGGTGGAGGCGGAGACGATGATCGTCAACGGCTTCATCGAGCCCTTCACCAAGGAGCTCCCGCTCGAGTACGCGATCGAGCTCAACCGCCTGATCCAGCTCGAGATGGAGGGCTCGGTCGGGTAGTGCCGAGGTTCTCGCTGGAAGCCGTGGAGAAGCTGGCCTCACTCCACGGTGAACCGGAGTGGCTGCGCGCCCGGCGGCGCGCCGCCCTCGAGGTCTACGAGTCCCTGCCGGTGCCCTCGCGCTCGGCCGAGGAGTGGCGGCGAACCGACCTCCGGGGGCTCGATCTGAATGCTTTCGCGGCGTTCGAGCCGGCCAACGGCGCGCCCCCGGCCGACACCATCGACGAGGTGGCCGGCGTTCTCCGTCAGCGCGGCTCCGAGCCGGGCCGGGTCGAGTTGGACGCCGCGCTCACCGCTCGGGGTGTGCTGTTCATGCCCCTCAGCCAGGCCGTCAAGGAGCACCCGGAGCTGGTGCGCCGCCACCTGTTCACCCTGGCCCGGCCGGAGCGCGACAAGTTCACCGCCCTTCACTCCGCCCTCTTCAGCGGGGGCACGCTGCTGTATGTGCCCGACGGGGTCACCATCGAGAAGCCGCTCGTCAGCCAGTTCTGGTCCTCGGGAGGGGGCGCCGCGGTGCTCCCCCACACCCTGATCCTGGCCGGTCGGGGCGCCGTCTTCAACCACGTGGACGAGTTCCTGTCCCCCGACCTGGAGGCGCCGGCGATCACCAGCGGCTCGGCGGAGATCTTCGCCGACCAGGGTGCCAACGTCGGCTACATCTCGCTCCAGCGCTGGGGCGCCCACGCCTGGCAGTTCGCGGACCAGATCGTCTCGGTGGGCCAGGAGGCCACGGTGCGGCTCATCAACGTCGGCCTCGGCGGCCGCTTCGCCAAGAACCGGGTCGAGGCCAACCTCCGGGGCCCCGGAGCCTCGGCCGAGCTGAAGGCCCTCTTCTTCGGGTCCGGCCGGCAGTTCTTCGACTTCCACACCCTGCAGCGGCACGAGGTCGGCCAGACCACCAGCGACCTGCTCTTCAAGGGCGCGCTGCGCGACAGCGCGCGCAGCCTCTACGCCGGGCTGATCCGGATCGAGAAAGACGCCCAGCGCTCCGACGCCTACCAGGCCAACCGCAACCTGCTGCTCTCGAAGACCGCCCGCGCCAACTCGATCCCGATGCTGGAGATCCTCAACAACGAGGTCCGCTGCACGCACGGGGCCACGGTGGCGCCGGTCGATCCCGAGCAGGTCTTCTATCTGGAGTCGCGTGGCATCCCGCCCGCCTCGGCGGAGCGGATGATCGTGCGCGGGTTCTTCGGCGAGGTGCTGGACCGGATCCCGGTCGCCCAGGCCCGCGAACTGGTCGAGGCCGAGTTGGAGACCAGGCTGGGATGACCGGGCACACCCGGGGCTGGACACGGTGAGCGCGCCCGAGCCGGCCGCCGAGCCGCGCCGGCACCTGGTGGGTAGGGTCGACGAGCAGGCGTCGGGCACCCTGCGCCGTGTGATCTTGGGCGGCGAGGAGATCTGCCTCGTCCACGCCGAGGACGGCTCCTACTACGCGATCGGTGACGTATGCACGCACGAGGACTTCTCGCTGTCCGACGGCGAGCTGTGGGGCCTCGATGTCGAGTGCCCGGCCCACGGCTCGCGCTTCAACCTGGTCACCGGCGGGGTCGACAGCATGCCGGCCGTGATCCCAGCTCGGACCTATCCGGTCAGCATCGAAGGCGATGACGTCTACATCGAGCTCTAGCCGGGCCGCCGCGGCGCACCCGGCGCCCCGCCTCGACGTCGGCGCCGTCCGCCGCGACTTTCCCTTCCTGGAGTCGGGCGTGGTCTACCTGGACAGCGCCAATACATCGCAGCGACCTCGCGCGGTGACGGACGCGATGATGGAGTACTTCACCCGGTTCAACGCCAACATCCACCGCAGCGCCTACCGGATCTCCGAGCAGGCCACGGAGCGCTATGAGGCCACCCGCGAGAAGGTGCGGGCCTTCATCAACGCCGCCTCGGTCAGGGAGGTCATCTACACGCGGGGGACCACCGAGGCCATCAACCTGGTCGCCCACAGCTGGGGCCGGCCCAACCTGGGGTCTGGCGACCTGATCGTGCTCACGGTGATGGAGCACCACTCCAACCTGGTGCCCTGGCAGATCCTGGCTCAGGAGCGGGGCGCCCGGATCGAGTACGTCGACATCGACGAGGCGGGCGAGCTGCGCCAGGACCACTTCCGGGAGCTGCTGGCGAGGGGGCCCCGGCTGGTCGCCTTCACACAGGTTTCGAACACACTCGGCACCATCAACCCCTATCGCGAGATGACCCGGGCCGCGCACGAGGCGGGCGCCGTGGTCCTCATCGACGGCGCCCAGGGCGCCCCCCACCTCGGCATCGACGTCCGCGAGACGGGCTGCGACTTCTACGCCTTCAGCGGCCACAAGATGTGCGGTCCGACAGGCGTCGGCATCCTCTACGGCCGCCGCGAGCTGCTGGAGGTAATGCCGCCGTTCATGGCGGGCGGCGACATGATCAAGGTCGTCCGGCTGGAGGGCAGCACGTACGCCGGGCTGCCCGAGAAGTTCGAAGCCGGCACTCAGCCGATCGCCGAGGTGATCGGCCTGGGAGCGGCGGTCGACTATGTGCGGGCCGTCGGCCTGGATGCGATCCGCGCCCATGAGGAGGAGCTGACCGAGTACGCGTTCGAGGCGCTGAGCGAGATCAAGGGCCTGCGCATGTTCGGACCGCCCCCCGCGCGGCGGGCGGGGGTCGTCTCCTTCGACGTGGCGGGCATCCACCCCCACGACCTGGCCACCATCCTGGACCGTCACGACGTCTGCATCCGGGCTGGGCACAACTGCACGCAGCCCCTGATGACCCGGCTCGACGTGGCCGCCCTGGCACGTGCCTCGTTCTATCTCTACACCGAGAAGGCCGAGATCGATCGGCTGGTGGAGGGCCTGAGGGACGCCGGCCGCATCTTTGGGTAGGTAAGGGGTATGGACGACCAGTTCTACCGCGAGTACATCCTCGACCATTACAAGAACCCGCGCAATTTCGGGCGGCTGGAGCACGCCGACATCAGCCACGAGGAGAACAACCCGCTCTGCGGCGACGTCGTGGGCATGGACTTCGCGGTTCGCGACGGGGTGATTGACGAGGTGCGCTTCCACGGCCGCGGCTGCGCGATCTCGCAGGCGTCGGCCTCGCTGATGACCGAGCGGCTGCAGGGCATGAGCCTGGACGACGCCCGCCGGATCTCCAAGCAGGACGTGCTCGAGGACCTGGGGATCGAGCTGTCCCCGGCCCGGCTCAAGTGCGCGCTGCTCTCGTTGAAGGTGTTGAAGGTCGGGGCCTACGGCCTCGCCAGTGATGAGGATGAGGACGATGAATGAGACGCAGACCGAGGGCTTTCGCGACCTCAGGGTGGACGAGATCCGGCCGCTGATCGACTCCGGTGAGTACGAGGTGGTGGACGTCCGCGAGGGCTGGGAGCGCGAGAGGGGTCACATCCCCGGCTCCCGCCACGTGGTGCTGGGCAGCATCCTGGCCAACCCGGCCGCCCACCGCTTCCAGGACCGGACCATATTCGCCTGCGAGATCGGCGAGCGCTCCGCGGTCGCCGCCGAGATGGCGGTGGCGCTGGGCGTGGCCGATGTCGTCAATTTCCGCGGCGGGCACAAGGCCTGGCGCGACTCCGGACTACCCCAGGAGAAGGGACAATGAGCGAAATCGAGAGCGCGGCTCCCGCGCAGCTCCGCGAGGAGGACGTGATCGAGGTCCTGCGCGAGGTCTACGACCCCGAGATCCCAGTCAACATCGTGGACCTCGGCCTGGTCTACGGGATC
>JBBSHA010000205.1:0-4590 GCA_038253595.1 Candidatus Dormibacterales bacterium | reverse complement strand
GCCTGCGCGCCGCCGCGATCGCCTTCGACCGCAGGCTCCGCTCGGGGCTCTCGGAGCCGGAGGTGGCCCAGCTGGAGGACCTACTCCACCGGCTCCAGGGCAACGTCGCCTGAGCGCAGGCGGCGCGCCCGTCATCCGTACCGGCCCGGCCTCGCCCCCGCACCGTCCCCGAAGCGCACCCGCTGCTCCGAGAGGGCGTCCAGCGCCCGCTCCAGCAACCGGCGATTGGCGGGGTGGTTGAGCCAGCGGCTCTGGCCCGAGGGGTGGGGCAGCGGCAGCAGCAGCGGGTCGGAGGAGAAGGTGGCGCCCACGCGGTCCTCCAGAGGGCCCGGGCCCAGGAAGCGGCGGATCGCCATCTGGCCGACCGGGATCACGACCCGGGGCCGGAGCAGCTCCAGCTCGCGCTCCAGCCAGGGGGCGCAGTTGCGCACCGCCCGGGTGGAGGGCGGCCGGTCGCCCGAGCCGCTCGGGCTGCGACCCGGGAAGCAGCGAGCCAGCGAGGTGATGTAGGTCAGGCGCCGGAACTCGGCTTCGGACGCGAAGCCGGCCCGGGCCATCCAGCGGGCGAGCTCCTGGCCGGCGCGGCCCATGAACGGCCGCCGGCTCGCCCGCTCCACCGGGCCGGGGGCCTGGCCGACCAGCAGGAACCGGGCGCCGGCCCCGCCCTCGAACGTGGGGCCCGCCTCCGCCAGGGTGCCGTCGCTGACGCAGCGGATGCAGGCCCGGCAGGCCGCCTGATGCTCGCTAAGCTCGTTCTCGATGTTCCGCATCGGCCTGATCGGCGACACCCAGGGACGCTACCAGGTGGAGAGCCTGCTGGCCTTCGCGGCCGCCCGGTTCGCGGCCGTGGATGAGATCTGGCACACGGGCGACTGGCAGACCGAGGCGGTGCTGGACGGCCTCCGCGAGCTGAGCCGGCCGCTGGAGGTGGTCAACGGCAATGCGCCCGACGACCCCCGTTTCCCGATCCGGGTCCAGCGCCGGATCGAGGACCTCGAGGTGGGCATGGTGCACCGGCCGCCCCGGCCCGGCGACGACTGGGCGGCCGGCCTCGACATCTGCATCCACGGCCACACCCACCGCTGGCGGGACGAGGTGGCCGGCCGCACCCGCTTCCTCAACGTGTCCACGCCCACCGCCGCCGGCCTCAGCCGGGAGCGCACGATGGGCATCCTCGCCTTGGGCGGCGGCCGGGCCACGCTGGAGAAGATCGCAGTCGAACTCTAGGCTGTCGTGACCCCGGCGCGGGCGGGCCGGCGCTGTGTGACGCGCACGATTGGGATCTCGCGCCCTGTCGGCCTATGAAGGCGGGCCGCATTCGGCATCGCACCAATCCAGCGTTCGCGCTCGGCAGCAGCATCCCGCGCGGCGCCATCCACCTTGACGCGCCGGGCCTGAAGGCCGCGGCGATCAGTCACATCATCGGGCGGTGAGCGAACGCGGGCGGCAGGGGTGTTGGTTTCATGCGGTCTGTGGTCATGACTTGGCAGCGCCCGTAGCCAGCCCCGCGGCCTGGTGACGCGTCGCATCGACCCCGTCCCCGGCCCGGCTCGCGGTGCGTGCGACCGCAAGGAAGAAATGGGCAGTCAGGACGGCCCCCGCGATGAGCGTGACATGGAAGCCATACTCGATTCGGACCACGCCTTCGTAGTTGAGGCCCGTCACCCGGTGGAAACCGTCGTGTGCCCACCAGTTGACCAGCATCCAGGCGATGCCGAGATATCCGCCCCACGTCGCCAGAGCGCCCACCCCCGTCTGCCGCACCAACCGAAACCCGAGGATCAAGAACGCCACCCCGAGGCCGAAGGAGAGGGACTCGACGATGCCGAGCCCGATGAAGAACGGCAGCAACGCAGCCGGCGGGGCGAATGCGGGTGGGGCCGGTCACAGCACCATGCTGGTCCCAAAGGCCGCCGCCGACGCGACGACGACCACCGCCGCCACCTTGAGATTGAGCTTCATTCCGTTTTCCTCCAGGTCGTTCCGACCGCCAGCGCTAACTCTCCCTGCAGCATCCGCAGCTCCCCTCGGTGATGTCGAGTGGGCGATGTGCTCGCCTCGTGACACCACCCTGGGCTGCGTCCCCAACCCTCACATCGGGGGATACCCCCAATCTCGACCCCAATCTTCGGCGCGGCGCGCCTTTAGATGGCGCTCCTCCGCCGGATCGGCTGCCGGCCGCTGCTCGATGCGCCCAGGCCTGCTCTCAGCCCCGGCGCATCAGCGGGTGGGAGCTGGCCAGCTGCTGCTGGCGCTCGCGGTGGTAGCCGTCGTCCGCGACCGGTCCGAACAGCCTGGCATCCGAGGCGGCGCGCAGCCGGAGCAGGCCGCCGAGGGCGCGCACCCCGTCCTTCCAGGTCAGCTTCTTGCCCTCCTCACGGCTGCGGGCGTAGTAGTGGATCGGCACCTCGTGGATGCGGTAGCCGAGACGGAGCACCCGCGCTGTGATGTCGGGCTCGATGTCGAACCTCTTGCCCTGCAGGTTGAGCCGCTTCCAGAGCTCCGAGCGGAGCACCTTGTAGCCGGTCTCCATGTCCGAGATGAAGGCGTCGAAGAGGACGTTGGAGGCGAGCGTGACCACCTTGTTGCCCATCACGAACCAGAAGCTGTAGGCGGTCTGGCCACCGAAGCCGCGGACGCCGTAGACGACGTCGGCCCGGCCCTCCAGCATCGGCTCCAGGAGGAGGCCGTAGTCGCGCGGGTCGTACTCCAGGTCGGCGTCCTGGACCAGAGCGAACGGCATCCGCACCTCCGCGATCGCGCGCCGGAGGGCCGTGCCCTTGCCCTGGTTGCAGGTCTGTTTCAGAGGGCGCAGCCGGCGGTCGCCCGCGGCCAGATCGCCGAGGATCTCCCAGCTCCGGTCCTGGGAGCCGTCGTCGACCGCCACCACCTCGCCGACCTCAGGCCGCTCCAGGACATGGCCGAGGATGGTCTCCAGCGTCCGCGCCTCGTTGTAGATCGGCATCATCACGCTGAGCACTCCCTCGGCGCGGGGTTCGTCCATCGGCCGATAGAGTAGCGCCGGCCACCACCGCCGCAACCTCCGAGCAGGAGCACCAGCGCCGCCGCCAGGGCCGCCGCGGCCGCCCCTCTCAGAGCAGCTGCTGGAGGCGCGGGTTGTCGATGGCGCCGGGGATTCGGCCACGCTTGGTCCGGGGCCGGCCGTCCACCTCCTTGACGTCGGCGGTGAAGCCGATCGGGGGCGCTGCCGCGATGGCCATGCCGACACCGAAGGAGTCGACCGGGGCGGCCGCCGCCACGAATTCGCGGATCCGCTCCGCCGACAGCCCGCCGCTGACAAAGATGCCGACCTCGGGGTGGCCCGCCTGGTCGAGCCGCGCCCGAACCTCCTTCACCAGCTCGACGGTGACCCGGCCCCGCTCCCACGGGGTGTCCAGGCGCACGCCCCGGAGCCGGCCGGGCATCGCGGCGGCCACCCGCAGGGCCTCCTCCGCCTCGTCCTTGAAGGTGTCGACCAGCACCACCCTGAGCACGTCGTCGGGCATGTGGCGGTCGAAGGCCAGCGCCGCCTCCACGGTGTCGCCGAAGATCAGGATCATCGCGTGGGGCATGGTGCCGGAGGGACCGGCCAGACCGGCCAGCCGGGCCCCCAGTGGGGTCGCGCACCCGGCGCAGCCGCCGACCACCGCGGCGTACTCCAGCAGCGGGCCCACGTTGGGATGCACGTGGCGGGCGCCGAAGGAGATGACCCGGGTGCCGGCGGCGGCGTCCACCAGCTCGCGGGCGGCCGTGGCCCAGCCCGAGCTGCTGGCCAGCATGCCCAGGACGGCTGTCTCCAGGTGGCCGAAGTGGGAGTAGGGGGCCCGGACCCGCATCACCACCTCGCGGCCCGAGAAGCGGTCGGCTTCGGCCAGGGCCCAGACCGCGTCCCCCTCCTGGAGCGAGCGGCGGAGCAGGCCCAGCGCCTGGTCGAGGCCGCAGAGCACGCCGTCCCGGTCGCCGAAGTACTCCATGGTCACGACCGGGTCCAGGCCGGCTCCCCGGAGGGTGTCGGCCGCCCGCTGGAAGTAGACGTCGGAGGCCTCCCAGCCGTAGTAGTGCAGGTCGTCGGGACTGTCCGGCCTCACCTCAGCAGGCCGTAAGTCTAGTCGGCCTAGAATCAGCCGCATGGACTCCCCCTCCCAGCAGCAGGTGATGGCCGCGCTCAGCGCGATCATCGACCCCGACCTCGGTCGCGACGTGGTGAGCCTGGGCATGATCAAGGAGCTCAGCATCTCGGGGGCGGGCGCGGTCGCCTTCAGCTTCGAGCTGACCACCCCCGCCTGCCCGGTCAAGGACCGCTTCCGAGCCGAGGCCACCGACCTGGTGATGAAGCTGCCCGGCGTCTCCCAGGTCGACGTCCGGATGACCGCCAACGTGCGCCCCGGCTTCATGCGCCAGCAGGCGTCGGAGATGCTGCCCGGCGTCAAGCAGACGATCGCGGTGGCCTCCGGCAAGGGGGGCGTGGGCAAGTCCACCGTGGCCGTCAACCTGGCCGCCGCCCTCCACCGCTCGGGGGCCCGGGTCGGCCTCCTCGACGCCGACATCTACGGCCCCTCCGTACCGGGCATGACCGGCACCCAGTCCCAG
>JBBSHA010000204.1:0-4597 GCA_038253595.1 Candidatus Dormibacterales bacterium | reverse complement strand
TGGCGCCCGGCGCCAGGCCGAGGCCGCCGATCATCCCCGCTCCTAGATCGGAGATGATGTCGCCGTAGAGATTCGGGCAGCAGAGGACGTCGTACTCGCCCGGCCGCAGCACCAGCTGCATGCACATGTTGTCGACGATCCGGTCCTCGAACTCGATGTCCGGGTTGCGCCCGGCCACCTCGCGACCGACCGCCAGGAAGAGGCCGTCGGTGTGCTTCATGATGTTGGCCTTGTGGACCAGCGTCACCTTGCGCCGCCCGTACTGGCGGGCGTAGTCGAAGGCGAACTGGACGATCCGCTCCGAGCCCGACACCGAGATCGGCTTGATCGAGAGGCCGCTGTCCGGGCGGATGCTCTTGCGGGACAGGGTTGATATCTCCTCGAGCAGGCTCCGGCACTCGGGCGTGCCCTTCTCGAACTCGATGCCCATGTAGATGTCCTCGGAGTTCTCGCGCACGATCACGAAGTCGAGGTCGTCGCGCAGGTTGCGGGCCCCGGGGTAGGCCTTGACCGGCCGCACGCACGCGTACAGCTCCAGCTCCTGGCGGAGGGCGACGTTGACGCTGCGAAAGCCGGTCCCCACCGGCGTTGTGATGGGGCCCTTGATGGCCACCCGGTTTCTGCGGATGGAGTCGAGGACGTGGTCCGGAAGGGGGGTCCCGAACTCGGCCATGACGTTCTCCCCGGCCTGCTGGACATCCCAGTCGAAGTCGACGCCGGTGGCCTCCAGGACCCGGACCGTGGCCTCGCAGATCTCCGGTCCCACGCCGTCGCCCGGGATCAGGGTGACGGCGTGCCTCGCCACCTACTTTTTGAAATAGTCGGCGTTGATCTTGATGAACTGCGTCCACTCGCCGGGCACCTCGTCCTCGGGGTAGATCGCGTCCACCGGGCACGGATCGACGCAGGCCCCGCAGTCGATGCACTCGTCAGGGTCGATGTAGTAGATCTCGGCAGCGTCGTCGGTGTGGATGCAGTCGACGGGGCAGACCTCCACGCAGGAGGCGTCCTTCGTACCGATGCAGGGCTGGGTGATCACGTACGCCAAGACGTCGCCAATTCTATTACGCGGGGTCCGCGAGCCGTCCGCCGGCGCGCCGCTCCAGCCGGTACCCGTAGCCGGGCACCGCGACCACCTGGCCGCCCCGGTCGGGGCCCTCACCCAGCTTGGAGCGGAGCCGGCGCACCAGCAGGTCCACCCTCTCGGTGGAGATGTCGGCCTCGTAGCCGTAGACCTCGTTGAGGATCTGCTCACGGGAGACGGCGATGCCGGCGTTGCGGCAGAAGTACTCCAGCAGCTTGAACTCGAGGGGGCCGAGCGCCGCCTGCGTGCCGGCCACCACGACGATGCGCGCCGCCGGGTTGAGCTCGGTCGATCCGAACGTGTAGGTCGGGCTCGGCCCGGCGTCCGCGGCCGCGCCAGCCGGCCCGGGACCGGGCGTGACCAGGGCCCAGGCCGCCACCGCCTTGCGCAGGTGGGCCTCCAGGCGGGCCACCAACTCGTGCCGCCGCACCGGCTTGACCATGAAGTCGTCGGCGCCCGCGTCCAGGCCCCTGCTGATGCTGGCCTCGTCGTCGCGCCCGCTGACGAAGATCAGCGGCACCAGCGGGTCGAGGGCGCGCAGCTGGCGGCAGACGTCGATGCCGGGCCGGTCGGGCAGGACCCAGTCCATGAACACTGCCACCATCGGGGCGGCCGACTCGAAGGCGGCGAAGGCGTCGGCGGCGTTGCCGCGGACGACGGCCATGAAGCCCTCCTCCTCGACCCCGGTGGCCAGCAGCTCGCCGGTGTCGGGGGAGTCCTCGATGATGAGCGGGTTGCCGCGCGCGCCTGACACTTACCGCCGGAATGCTAGTTGATCGATTCTGACTTCGCGGTGAGGGACTGGGCCCAAGATCCGCCGTGGATTTGGAATGGATCATCCAGCCCCGGCACCGAGGTTCGCAGCAAAGCGCGGCCCCGGACGCGAACCCGGCCCGGCGGCAGGCCGCGAGTCCGGCCCCGTTTACCGTTATTAACCACCGCGTTGACGACCCGTTGGGGGTCATGGGCAGGGTGCTGGGCATGCTCACATTGCTGAAAGCCGCGGCCGCCTTCGTCGCGGCAGCCGCCACCACCGCCCTGCCGCTGGCCCACATCGCCAACCACCACCAGCTTCCACACTCCCCGGCAGCTCGCACCGCGGCGGCCCTTCCCACCGGTTCCGACGCGGATCTTGCGGTCGATCAGATCCTGGCGCTGGCGCCGCCCCCCGAGCCGCCGGTCGTGGTCGCCCCCGCCGCCGAGGCTCCCGCCGACCCCGCCCCGGCCGCTGACCCGGCACCTCCCGACCCGGCCCCCGCGCCGGCCTACCAGGCGCCCGTCTACCAGGCGCCGGCTCCGCCCCCGCCCCCCGTTTATCGGGCGCCCGCCCCGCCGCCGCCGGCGGCCGTCAGCATCGGGAGCGCCCAGCAGGCGATGATCAACGGCGACCGCGCCGGCCTGGCGCCGCTCAACTGGAACGGATGCCTGGCCGCCATCGCGGCCCAGAACGCGGCCCGGATGGCGGCCGCCGGGGCCATCTCCCACGGCAACGGGGTCTATGCCGCCCAGGGCTGCGGGCTCGGCGGCCAGACCGGCGAGAACGTCGGCAGCTGGAGCGGTGGCATCAACGACGGCGCCATCAACCAGCTGTTCATGGGCAGCTCCGGCCACTACGCCAACATCGTCGGGCCCTACCGGGCCGTGGGCACCGCCTGGGCGATCGGCGGCAACGGCGTCGCCTACATCGCGGTCGAGTTCGGCTAAGACCTGAGAGCCGGGACGGTCGGGCCGGCCGCCCTGTCCCGGCTCCGGCCGGCTGTCACCCCGCCGAGAGGGGGCCCAGACCGGCGAACATCTCCCGCAGCACCTGCTCGCCGGCGCCAGGCGCGGTCATCGCCACCGTGGCCGGGCCCCGCTCCTCGAACCTGATCCAGGGGCAGCACGCCCACTCCTCCTCGACCAGCCGCCACAGCCCGGCCGCGGCGGCGGGCAGGACCTCCAGAAGCCAGCCCCCCGGCACGGCGGAGGCCGCGAGGAGCGACTCCGCGAGCAACCGCCGCCAGGCCGACTCCCGGTCCCGCAGGGCGGTGGCATCGAGCGAACAGGCGATGGCGGCGGCCGCCGCCTCGTCGGGGTCCGGCTTCACGCCCCTCATGAACCATCCAGAAGCCCCCCTTAGTCCCTCTCCTGGGCCGGCGGTTCCGCTCCCACCCCGTAACGCGCCCCGACATCTTGACCTGACCCTGGCTTAGGCTTAAACGTGACATGGGGACTATCAGGCTGGGCGCGGCCACGATGCCCGACCGCAGCCGCCTGGTGGCCTGGCTGGGGCTCCTGGCCCTGGCCCAGACCTGCGATGTGCTGACCACCTGGGCGGACATGGATCGGGGCGGCGTGGAGGCCAACCGGCTGACCGCCATGCTGCTCGGCCTGGGCGGTCTGGGCCTGCTCTGGCTGGTCAAGTCTTCCCTGGTGGCCGCCATGACCCTGGCGGTGATCCTGACCCGCCGCCAGCTCCTTCACGGCGGCAGCGGCGGCAGTCTGGCCCAGGCCGCCGTCTGGCGGGGCCTGCAGATCTCCGTGCTGATGCTCGTGGCGATCTCGATCCACAACGTGGCCGTGCTGTCGGCCCTGGTCGACGTGTGGGGGTAGCCTGGGCGGCCATGGCGGACAGCTTCGACACCACCACGACCGAGGGCCTGCCCTCCGGGCTCAAGTACAGCGACACCGAGACGGGCACCGGTGCCGAGGCCGCTGCCGGCTCCCGGGTCACCGTGCACTACACAGGCTGGCTGACCGACGGCACCAAGTTCGACAGCTCGCGCGACCGCGGTTCCCCCTTTCGTTTCGGGCTCGGCCGGCAGGAGGTCATCGCGGGCTGGGACGAGGGGGTCAGGGGCATGCGGGTGGGCGGCCGGCGCCGGCTCGTGATCCCTCCCGCCCTGGGCTACGGCGAGCGCGGGGCGGGTGGCGTGATCCCGCCCGGCGCCACGCTGGTCTTCGCGGTCGAGCTGCTCGGCGTCGACTGAAAGGGGCCGCCCCGGGCCCGGCCGTTTCCGCTCGAGCGTCCAAAGAGTCCGTATCGTTTAGCCATCAGCACCGCCAACTTTCACGCGACCACCCAGAACCAGCCCTGGCTGGACGAGATGCCGGAGCTCGTCGAGCGCCTCGACCATGCCTCGCCCACCCCGGTGTGGAGGGCGCGCACCCGGAACGGCGACGACGTGGTCGCCAAGCGGCTGGAGGACATCGAGCCGGCCCGGCGCTCGGACCTGATGGTGCAGCTGCGAGCACTCCACGGGGCGGACTCGGCTCACCTCGAACCGGTGGCCGGGGCCGCCGAGAAGGGCGGCGAGCTGTGGGTCCTGCTCCGGCCGACACCGGGGCTGTCCCTGCACCGGGTGCTCGCCGAGCACACTCTGAGTGTCGCGCAGGCCACCGCCATCGCCGTCGGCATCCTGATCGGGCTCGAGGAACTGCACCGGCTCGGGCTGGGGCATCCCCGACTGAGCGACCGGACCGTTCACGTCGACGCCCTCGGAGATGTCCGGCTCAGTGACTGCTGGCTGCCCT
>JBBSHA010000203.1:0-4606 GCA_038253595.1 Candidatus Dormibacterales bacterium | reverse complement strand
TCGCGGGCGCCGAGCGCCTGACCGGCCACCTGGCCGGGGCGGCCGGGCCCGACCCCACGGTGGCCTACCTCAGCGCCCGCTCGGTCTCGGCCGCGGCCTTCACCATGGCCGTGGCCCTGACCTGGCTGGCCGGCCGGCGCGCGTACGGGGCGGCCGCCGGGCTGGCGGCCGCGACGGCGCTGGCCCTGGCCCCGCTGGCCGTCCGCCAGGCCCACTTCGCCACCACCGACATGGTCCAGACCGCATTCGTCGCGGCCGCGCTGGCGGCGGCGGCGACGGCGGCCGGCCGCGGCCGCGGCCTGGCGGGGGCCGGCGCCCTCTGCGGGCTGGCGGCGGCCGCCAAGTACACGGGCGGGCTGGCGCTGGTCTTCGTGGTGGTGGTGGCGCTCCAGACCCAGGGCCGGCGGGCCGCGGCGATGGCGGTGGGGGCCGCCGCCGCCGCCTTCGCCCTGCCCTCGGCGGTCTTCCTGCTCCACCCCAGCGAATACCTGGCCGGGCTCCTATTCCTGGGCGGCAACGCGTACGCGAAGCACCGCGACCTGCCCCTGGGGATCGTGTTCCACACCACCGTCAGCCTGCCCTTCGGCCTCGGCCTGGGCACCTGCGCGGTGGCCGCCGGGGGCGCCCTGCTGGCGGCGGTGCGGCGCTCGCCGGTGGACCTGGGGCTGCTCGCGTTCACAGCCGCCTACCTGGCCCTCACCGGCCTCGGCCACGAGGACTTCTTCCGCTACATGCTGCCGCTGCTGCCCGCTCTCTGCCTGCTGGCGGGCGGCCTGGTCGGCCTGGCGCCCCGGCCCGCTCTGGGGCCGGCCCTGGCCGCGTTCGGCCTGCTCCTGCTGCCCGCCGCGTCCGTCTCGCTGGGCACCGACCGCCTGCTCGGACGGGAGGACACGCGGGCCCAGGCGGCCCGCTGGCTGGACGCCCACGCCGCCCCCGGCAGCGCGCTCGCCAGCCCCTACTACGGCGGCCCGTTCTACGACGCCGCCGAGGTGGCGGCCAACCGGCGCTACGTGGACGATCCGCTCGCCGCCGGCTTCCTGCAGGGGCGCTTCACCACCCGCTTCCGGATCAACGGGCCGGGACCGGGGTTCCGGCTGCTGGCGTCCGGACCGCCCGCCCAGGCCCCGGTCCCCAGCGCCGGCGAGGCGCCCGCGGCCAGCTTCAGCGCCGGGCGCCCGGGCGGGGTTTACGATCCGCTCGATTCCTTCTACCTGCCGATCTGGAACCTGGACCGGGTGAGCAGGCCGGGGCCGTCGATCACGATCGTCCGCGAGCCATGAGGGTGATCGGCCTGACCGGCGGCATCGGCACCGGCAAGAGCAGCGTGGCCGCGATCCTGCGCGCCCGCGGCGTCACCGTGATCGACGCCGACGCGGCCACACGAGCGGTGCAGGAGCCGGGCAGCGAGGGCCTGCGCGAGCTGGCCGCGGCCTTCGGCCCGGGCATCCTGGGCCCGGACGGGTCGCTGAACCGGGGCGCCCTGGCCGCCGTCGCGTTCTCCAGCGAGGCGTCGCGAGCCCGGCTCAACGCCATCGTCCACCCCAGGGTCCGGGCCTGGATGGCGGAGCGGCAGCGGGAGGCCGAGGCGGCCGGGGCCGCGGTCGTGGTCCACGACATACCGCTCCTCTACGAGAGCCGGGGCGAGGACATGTTCGAGGCGGTGGTCCTGGTCTACGCCCACGAGGAGGTGGCGGTGCGCCGGCTGGTCGAGCAGCGCGGCTTCGCCGAGGCCGACGCCCGGGCCCGGGTGGCGGCCCAGCTGCCGATCGAGAGCAAGCGCTCGCGGACCCCGTTCGTGATCGACAACGGCGGCTCCCGCGACGACCTGCCGGCTCAGGTGGCCAGGGTCTGGGCCGAGGTCACCGCCTCCAGGTCGAGCGGTCCGTAGATGTGGGGGAAGCCGGCCTCCCAGCGGATGTCGGAGGTGACCAGCGCCGGGTCGATGGTCAGCGCCAGCAGGCCCCCGCGGCCCGCGAAGTGGCGCTCCAGGACGCCCCCCAGCTGCTCGCCGGTGCAGCAGTGGATGAAGCCCTCGCCGGCCAGCGTGTCGCCCTCGTAGAGGCCCAGCGCCCGGGCTCCCTCCCAGGCCTCGCGGGTCGTGACGTGAAGGATCAGGTTGGACTCGCTCACGATGCCCCCTCCGCTCGCAGCCCGGCCAGCTCGGCGGCGGCGACACCGACCTCGCCGAGCAGCTCGGCGCTGTGCTCGCCCAGCCGGGGTGGGCCCAGTCGCCGCCAACCGTCCGGCATGGGGACGGCGGGGGCGATCTCGGTGCCGGTCGGCTGCTCCCGGACCAGGGCCCGGGCCAGGACCTGAGGATGGCCGGCCACCTCCTCCACCTCCAGGACCGGCTCGCAGCAGACCTCCAGGCCGCCCAGGCGCTGCTCCCACTCGTCCCGGGTGCGGGCCGCGAACGCGGTCGCGAGCGCCTCGCGGATCTCGTCCTGGCGGCCATCCTCGTACTGGAGCGGGACCAGGTCGGGACGGCCCAGCGCCTCGCAGAGCGCCTCCCAGAACTTGGCCTCCAGCGCACCCACCGAGTAGAAGCGGCCGTCCCGGGTGGTGTACACGCCGTAGCAGGCGTAGCGCCCGGTCAGCCGGTGCATGCCCCGGGGCACGGGGCCGCCACCGGCCGTCACCTGGGCCAGCGGGACGGCCAGCCAGCTGAGGGCGCCGTCGGTCATCGAGATGTCAAGGAAGCGGCCCTCGCCGCCGCGGGCGACCTCCAGCAGTGCGCCCAGGATCGCGGTGGCGGCACCCTGGCCCCCGCCCCCCAGGTCGGCGACCTGGACGGCCAGCGGGTGCGGCGGCTCCCACCGCCCGGCGTTCAGGCTGAGCCCCCCCGAGATGGCCATGTAGTTGATGTCGTGGCCCGCGTGCTGGGCCCAGGGGCCGTCCTGCCCGTAGCCCGTGATCGCCGCCATCACCAGCTTCGGATTCAGCTCCCGGAGTGTGGCCCAGCCCAGCCCCAGCCGGTCCATCACGCCCGGGCGGTTGCCCTCCAGCACCACGTCCGCCGTCCTCGCCAGATCTCGGAAGAGGCGCTGCCCGGGCGCCGACTTGAGGTTCAGGGTGAGGCTCCGCTTGTTCCGGTTGAACGTGTTGAAGAGCGCGCTCTGGCCGTCCACCAGCGGCGGGTACCAGCGCATGGGGTCGCCGCGGCCGGGCTCCTCGACCTTGACGACGTCGGCCCCCATGTCCGCCAGCAGCAGCGTGCAGTAGGCGCCGGGGAGCAGCCGCGTGAGATCCAGGACACGAATTCCGCCTAAAGCCATGGGATGCTTCATTGTGGCGTGCCTTAATACGCGGACGAAGCGAGCCGATGTCCATTGCCAGAGACCTGAACGAGATCACGATCAAGGTCCCCGCTCCCTTCGCGGGAATCGAGGACCTCGGATTCAGCGCGCGCTACGCCGGCCAGTCCCGGCTGCAGCCGAGCCGCGACGTGCCGCTCTGGATCGAGGGACCGGCCGAGCCCATGCGCCGGCTGGCCGCCCGCCTCCGGGTGCTGGCCGCCGAGGTCGAGCGGGCCTACGGCTGGACCCAGCCGGTGATGCTCACCGACGAGGTGGTGGTGATGGCCTTCCAGGACCGCTCGCTGCACGGGCACGGACTCACGGCCGCGGCCGGCGCGCTCGACTACGTGATGAACCTGGTCCGGCCGGTGGTCTTCCCCTTCCTCCAGGACTGCGTCCGGGTCGGCCACCTCCGCCTCACCGAGGAGATCCAGATGTCGGTCCAGGACTCCCGGCAGGACATCGCCGAGCTCTGGTTCAGCTGGGACCAGATCGTGGCCGCCAACGGCGACGATCTGCTCTCCGCCTGACCGGGCCGGCGCCGGACGGCCGGCTCAGCGCGGGCTGGAGGCCAGCCTCGGGCTGGAGGCGGCGGGGGTCGCCGAGGGCACGTTGCCCGACGAGGCGGTCGGGTGGGGGACCACCAGGAAGGCCGTCAGCACGGCCACCAGGCCCACCACGACGGTGAGCACGAACGTGACCGCCCCCCATTCGCGGCGCACGAAGCTGCCGTTCACAGAAGGGAGTCTATCGGCCGCTGCGCCGAGGGATTGTCAGTCGGGGTCGTCCTCCTCCTCGCCCTCCTTCTTGCGCTGATTGAGCAGGCGGATGAAGTCCTGGGCGCGAGCCAGCGCCTTCCAGCGCTCGGGAAAGAAATCCTGGGCCAGGGTGGTCCGATCGGGAAGCTGGTAGACGGTGACGCACCACTTGTTCAGGGTGCGCGCGACCTCGACCTCGAAGTCCTTCTCCGGGGTCTCGTAGCGCACGACCTTGTCGTCGTCGAAGCGTCGCTTTCCTGAAACTGCCATAGCCATAATTTCCTGGTTGGAGAGGCGGGCTCGATGACGAGCGTCCCCAGATTATAGCGACGCTCATTGAAATCGCCGGCCTCCTCTCAGCCGCCGACCTCGGACGCGTCGACCAGCTCCCGGATGACCTGGAGCATCGATTCGCGGAGGCCCTCCTGCTTCAGGGCCAGGGACAGGTTGGCCTTGAGGTAGCCGGGCACCGTGCCGGTGTCGTAGTAGTCGCCCTCGAACTCGCAGGCCACCACCCGGCCGGCGGCGATCGTGGACCTGATCGCGTCCGTG
>JBBSHA010000202.1:0-4624 GCA_038253595.1 Candidatus Dormibacterales bacterium | reverse complement strand
TGCCGGCTCGGGGCGGATCGGCCTCCACTCCGACCCGGCCAGCTTCGTCGAATTCGGGCTGCTGGCCCACCAGCAGCCGGTGCGCGGCGGCCCGCCCGGGCCGCCGGAGGCGACTCCGGCCGACGGGGTGGTGACCGGGCACGGCCTGGTGGAGGGCCGCCAGGTGTGGGTGATCGCCTACGACTTCACGGTCATGGCGGGCTCCATGGGACAGGTCGGCGAGCAATTCAAGGCGGCCCGGGTGCGCGAGCTGGCGCTGCGCTACCGGAGGCCGATCGTCTGGCTGCTCGACTCCGCGGGGGCCCGCATCCAGGAGGCGGCGGGGTCCACCTTCGCCGGCTCCGGGCACCTCTTTTTCGACCAGGTCACCATGTCGGGAGTCGTCCCCCAGGTGGCGGCGATGCTGGGCCCCTGCTCGGCCGGAACCGCGTACATCCCGGGTCTGGCCGACTTCGTGCCCATGGTCAGAGGCACCAGCAGCATGGCGCTGGGGGGCGCTCGCCTGGTCCAGGCGGCCACCGGCGAGGCGATCAGCGACCACGACATGGGTGGCTCCCAGGTCCACTGTTACGAGTCGGGGGTGGGCGACAACGAGGTCGCCGACGACGCGGCCTGCATCGACGCCGTCCGCCGCTTCCTCTCCTACCTGCCCAGCCACAACGGGGAGTCGCCGCCGCGCCAGGCCGGCGCCGAGGCGCCGGAGCGGCCGGTGGTCGGTCTCGACCGGCTGGTCCCCGCCAGCCCCCGCTCCGTCTACGACGTGCGCGAGGTGGTGCGGGCGCTGGCCGACAGCGACAGCTGGTTCGAGATCAAGCCGGGGTGGGCCCGCAACATCGTCGCCGGCCTGGCCCGGATGGCGGGGCGTCCGGTGGGCGTGATCGCCAACCAGCCCCTGCGCAAGGGAGGCATCCTCGACTTGGACGCGGCGGACAAGGCGGCCCGATTCATCCGCATGTGCGACGCCTTCAACGTCCCGCTGGTCTACCTGGTGGACGTGCCCGGGTTCCTGGTCGGTTCCGCTGTCGAGCGGGCGGGCATCATCCGGCACGGCGCCAAGATGCTGTTCGCGACCGCTGAGGCCTCCGTGCCCAAGATCACGGTCGTCATGCGGAAGGCCTACGGGGCGGGCTACTTCGTGATGTGCGGCAAGGGCTACCAGCCCGACGTCCTGGTCGCTTGGTCCCAGGCCGAGATCTCGGTGATGGGCCCCGAGGGGGCGGTCAACATCATCCTCAACAAGCAGGTGGCGGCGGCCGCTGACCCGGCCGCCGCTCGGGCCGCCCTGGTGGATGAGATCCGGGCGACCATCAGCCCCTACGGTGGCCGCGGGCTGGGCGATGATCGACGACGTGATCGAGCCCTCCGAGACCCGCCGGGTGATCGTCCGCGGCCTGGAGCAGGCAGAGGGCAAGCGCGTGGACCGGCCCTGGCGCAAGCACGGCAACATGCCCGTATGAGGCCACCCTGCGTGATCAGTGCGGCGCTGACCGGCGTGCTGGCCAGGCGCGAGCAGTGCCCGGCCATCCCTTACACGCCAGTCGAGATCGCCGAGGACGCGCGCCGCGCGACCGAGGCGGGTGCCGCGGTCGTCCACATCCACGCCCGCACCGACGGTGGCGAGCCGGACTGGTCGCCGGAGACTTTCGCCCGGATCCGGGACGAGATCCGCAGCCGGGCTGACGTCATCCTCAATTTCTCGACCGGAGCGGTCGGGATCCCGCCGGAGGAGCGGGTCGCGCACATCCGAGAGGTGAAGCCCGACCTGGCGGCCCTGAACATGGGCTCGATGAACTACGCCATCTACTCGGCGCGGAGCCGGGAGTTCCACGTCGACCACGTCTTCGCCAACCCTTTCCGGGAGATCCGCTACTTCCTGGAGGCGATGAACGAGAGCGGCGTAGGCCCCGAGCTGGAATGCTTCGACACCGGCCATGTGGCCAACACCGCTCCGCTGCTCGACCTGGGCGTGCTCCGGCCGCCGCTGCGGTTCTCGCTGGTGATGGGCGTGCTCGGGGGCATCCCGGCCACCACCCGCAACCTGGTCCACCAGGTCGGCTCGCTGCCCGCCGGCTCGCAGTGGCAGGAGATCGGGGTCGGGCTGAAACAGTGGCCGCTGGTGGCGGCGGCGATCGCGCTCGGGGGCAACGTCCGGGTCGGCCTCGAGGACAACTTCTATCTGTCCGAGGGCCGCATGGCGGAGCACAACGGCGAGCTGGTGGCCAGGGCGGCGGCCATGGTCCGCACCCAGGGCCGGGAGGTGGCCAGCGTGGCCCAGGCCCGGGAGCAGCTCGGCCTGAATCTTTGAGGAGGATTGACAGATGACCGAGGTCAAGGCCGAGCTGGTGGGCAGCGTATGGAAGGTGGAGGCCAGTCCGGGGGACCGGGTCGAGGAGGACGCGGTGCTCCTGATCCTGGAATCCATGAAGATGGAGATCCCGGTCACCGCCCCCCTCGCCGGCACCGTGAAGGAGATCAGGGTCCAGGAGAAGGACGTGGTCCGGGAGGGTCAGGTCCTGGTGGTGATCGAGTGAAGCGGAGGTGGGCGCGGCGAGCGTGAGCTCGCGGCGGCGGCCGGGGGCCGGCGGCGGCGAGGGGGGGCCGGGCGGGAGCGACGTTTGGATACAGTGCGGGGCGTCGGAAGCCGGTCATGAACCCACCTGAACTAGTCCTCCACCACCAGCGCCTCGATCTCCGCGCCGCCCACCTCAGCTCTGAGAGCGGGCGGCTGGAGACCCGCCTGGCCACCTCCCCGCTGGCCGACCGCCTGGAGGCGGAGCTGGAGGTGGTGGGGACCGGACAGCGGGAGCTGGACCTCAGGCTGAGGGACCGCGAGCGCGAGGTGGGGGGGCACCGGGACCGCGTCCGGCAGCGCGAGAAGGACCTCATGAGCGGACGCATCCGCAACCCGTCCGAGCTGATCAAGCTGGGCCAGGAGATCGCCCACATGAAGGCCGCCCTGAGCGTCGAGGAGGACGGCGAGCTGAGCCTGATGGAGACGATGGAGGGGCTGGAGGCGGAGTCCGGTCGCCTCTCCCGGGAGCTGGAGGTAGCGCGCGCGCAGAGCGCCGCTGAGGCGCCGGATCTGACCTCGCGCCTGGAAGCCGGCCGCCAGGAACTGGCGGCCGTCGAGTCCGAGCGGACGGCCACCTGGGAGGCGATCCCTGAGGAGTGGCGGGAAGCCTACCGCCGGATCCGGGCCCGCCACTCCAACCCGGTCGCGGAGGCGATCGGCAACCAGTGCCAGGCGTGCCACGTCACGCTCACCTCGAACGGGATGCAGGTGCTGCGGCGCTCCGGCCTGCTCCTCTGCGACAACTGCGGCCGGATCCTGGTCGTGGCTTGAGCACGCTCCGCCTGTACGCGGACGGTGCCGCCCGCGGCAACCCCGGCCCGGCCGGCCTGGGGATGGTGATCGAGGACGCGTCGGGCCTCCGAGTCTGGGGCGGCTGCCGGTACGTCGGGGTGGCCACCAACAACCGGGCCGAGTACCTGGCCCTGATCGAGGGCCTGCGCAAGGCGGCGGAGTGGAATCCGGAGCGGCTCGAGGTCTACCTCGATTCGCTGCTGGTCGTGGAGCAGGTGAGCGGCCGCTACAAGGTCAGGAACGCCGACCTCCGGCAGCTGCACGGGCAGGCCGTCCAGCTGCTCGCCCAGTTCGGCGACTTCTCGGTCAGCCATGTCCGGCGCGAGAAGAACCGGGGTGCCGACGCGCTCGCCAACCGCGCCATCGACGACCACGTCGTGACAACGTAACAGCACAATTCGGAGTAAAACTCGGGGGTATGGTGGTACAATACAGGCATGGAGATGGTAGTCGCCGTGGTTGCGGTTTCGATCCTGGCCGGCGCCGCCCTGCGCTGGGGCGCGGACTCCCGCGAGGGTTTCGGCGAGTAGAATCGCCTCGGGTCCGAGGCGGGCGGGTGACCGCCCGATTCATCGGGAGGAAAGTCCGGGCTCCACAGAGCAGGGCGCTGGGTAACACCCAGTCGGGGCGACTCGAAGGAAAGTGCCACAGAAATTACACCGCCGGCCGTGGCCGGTAAGGGTGAAATGGTGGGGTAAGAGCCCACCGGCGGCCGGGTGACCGGCCGGCCAGGCAAACCCCGCCCGGAGCAAGACCAAATAGGAGGGCGTTCTAAAGGCGGCTCGTCCAGCCCTCGGGTAGCGGTCGCTGGAGGCGCCGGGTGACCGGCGTCGTAGATAGATGGTCACCACCCCGCCCCGGCGGGGAACAGAACCCGGCTTATGTCCGCTCTCGGCCCAACCCAATTCCCGAATACGCAGCGGCGTACTCGCCGCCGGGCGGGCTGCCGGCCGGCTGGTCGCTGCGAGCGGGCGGGTGAACGGTGGCGCTGGACGGAAGCAACGTCATCCAGACCCAGGACGTGGGCTGGGCGGTGCTGAGCGCGGGCTCGGCCGGCTGGACCGACTACAGCGTCAGCGCCACGGTCAGGGCCGGCCCGAGGTCAGCTTCAGCGTCCGCGGCTACGCGCTCCGTTGCTCGGTCAGCGGTCCCATCCGCGCCCTGCCAGGCCTGGCCCTGACGGCCACCGACGCCTCCTTCCCGGGCGGGGCGATCGGAGCGCTCGGGGCCGGGCTCGGCGAGCTGGACAACTTCGCGGTC
>JBBSHA010000201.1:0-4647 GCA_038253595.1 Candidatus Dormibacterales bacterium | reverse complement strand
CGACCTCCTGGACCCGGCGCTGGGGGTGACCATCTATTGGCTCCAGGGCGAGCCGGCTGCGCTCCGGCGGCTGGCTAGCAACGACCCCGGGGCTCACCTCGACACCGACGTCGTGCCCGGCCAGGGGACGATCGGCACCGCCTTCCGGGACCGCCGGCCGGTGCTCATCGCCGACTACCCGAGCTGAGAGGGGGCCCTGCCCTGGGCGCTCGCCGACGGAGTGAAATCGGGGGCGGCGGTGCCCCTGATCGTCGACGACCGCGCGGTGGGCGCGCTCGGCATTCGCAGCTACTCGGCCAAGCTGGGCCCGGAGTCTGTCCGGCTGGCCTCGCTGCTGGCCTTGCAGGTGGCGCCCGCGATCGAGGCCACCCGGCTCCACGCGGCCGTCACCGCGTCCGAGGCGGTCCTCCGCTCCATCTACCAGTCGATGGCCTGCGGGGTGCTGATCCAGACCGAGGCGGGCGTGATCATGGACGCCAACCCGGTGGCGGCCACCATCCTGGGTGTCGACCGGGCCCAGCTGCTGGGCCGGTTGCCCCGCGAGATCCCCGGGCTGCGGCTCGACGACGAGAGGGGGCGGCCACTCCAGGAGCTGCCGTCGGCCACGGCCGCCCGCACCGGGCGCCGCGTCCGCGGCGTGGTGATCAGGTCCACCTCGCCGGCCGGTGAGGTCGGCTGGTTGCAGGCCGATTCGCTGCCGCTGCTCGCCGAGGATGGGACGATCCGCCAGCTGGTGACCAGCTTCGTCGACGTCACCGGCGTCAAGCGCGCCGAGGAGGCGAGGCAGGAGAGCGAGGCCAAGTCCCGGTTCCTGGCCACGATGAGCCACGAGCTGAGGACGCCGCTGAACTCGGTTCTCGGCTTCGCCCAGCTGCTCCAGCTCCGGGCCGCGAGCCGGCTGGACGAGAAGGAGCTGCGCTACCTCGAGTACATCATGGCCAGCGGCCAGCACCTGCTCGGCCTCATCAACGAGGTCCTCGACATGTCCCGGGTGGCCGCCGGCGAGGTGGCGCTCCGCGCCGAGCCCGTGAGCCTGGCCGGCCTGCTGCTCGAGCTGGAGCCCGAGGTCAGGGTGCTCACCGCCCAGAAGGGACTCGAGTTCAGCGCCGACGTGGGCGAGGTGGCGGTCGTGGCCGACCCCCTGCGGCTGCGCCAGGTTCTCCTCAACCTGGTCTCCAACTCGGTCAAGTTCACCGCGACCGGGCTGATCCGGCTGACGGCGACGGCCGACGCCGGCCTGGCCCGGATCGTGGTCACCGACTCGGGAATCGGCATCCCTCCTGACCAGCTGGACCGGGTCTTCGAGGAGTTCACCCAGGCGGGCAGCGGCAAGACCCGGGAGCACGAGGGCCCGGGCCTCGGCCTGCCGATGTCGCGCCGGCTGGTCGAGCTGATGGGAGGCACCATCGAGCTCGCGCCGGCGGAGGGCGGGGGCACCGAGGCCACCGTCCGGCTGCCGCTCTCCGCCCCCATCGTGCGTGCGCCGGCCCCTCCCGACCCCGGACCGTAATCCAGGCCGCTCCGACCAGCTGCCGACCAGCTGCCTCCAACCGGTGCATCCGGCGGCCAAGTGCACCGGTTGCGGCCGGACAATCGGTGCATCCGGCGGCCAAGTGGACCGCTTGCGACCGGATAATCGGTGCATCCGGCGGCCAAGTGCACCAATTTGCGGCCGGACAATCGGCGCATCCGGCTCAGCCGCGGGGCCGGATGCTGAGCAGGATCAGGGGCAGGCTGGCGTAGATGATCAGCAGCCGCAGCGTCTGCACCGTGATCACCTGGAGCAGGTCGACGCCAGCCCCCACGCTGATGCCGGTGACGCCCGCGTAGCCGCCCGGGGTACCGGCGAGCAGGGCGGTGGCGAGATCGATGTGGGCCAGGCGCGCGATCAGGACCATGCAGAGGGTGGCGGCGGCGTAGACCGAGACCGCCATCAGGAGCAGCACCGGCCACTGGGAGCGCAGCTCGCCCAGAGAGGAGCGATCGATCGACATCCCGACGCTGGCCGCCAGCAGCCCGAACGTGACCACCTGCAGCCAGCCGGGATAGCGGACCCCGCCGCGCCCGCCGACGAGCTGCCAGGCGATCACGGCCAGGATCGGGACCACGATCGCGCCCCCCGGGATCTGGGAGCGGCTGCCGGCGTAGCTGGCGACGAGGCCGATGATGATGGCGATGATGATGGTCATGGATACCTCAGCTGGAGTTGGACGGGGGTGAGGGGTCAGGCCGGCTCCAGGCCCACGTAGTTCTCGGCCAGCGTGGTGGCCGCCGCCCGCGAGCTGGTGATGTAGCGCAGCTGGGAGAGCCGAAGGCGGTGTTCGAAGGGGTCGCCGGCGGGGTCGCGATGGAGCATCGTGGTCATCCAGTAGGAGAAGTGCTCGGCTCGCCACACCCGGCCCAGGCAGGTGTCCGAGTAGGCCTCGAGCAGGTGCTCCGACCCGCTCCGGTACCACTTGGCGAGCGCGCTGGCCAGCACCCGGGCGTCGGCGATGGCCAGGTTCATGCCCTTGGCGCCGGTGGCGGGCACGATGTGGGCGGCGTCCCCCGCCAGCGTCAGGCGGCCGCTGCGCATGGGTTCGACGACCAGGCTGCGCATCGGGGTGATGCCCTGCTCCAGCAGCTCGCCCGGCTGCAGGCCGGCCTCGCCCAGGCGCACCCGCAGCTCCTCCCAGATCCGGGTCTCCGGCCAGTCCGTGAGCCGGGCGCCGTTGTCGACCTGGAGGTAGAGCCGGCTGATCTCCGGCGAGCGCATGCTGTGGAGGGCGAAGCCGTTCTCGTGGCAGGCGTAGATCAGCTCCTCGCCGGCCGGCGGGGTGCGGGCCAGGATTCCCAGCCAGCTGAACGGGTAGGTGCGCTCGAACCGCGTCAGGAGGCCGGCCGGCATCGACTCCTGGCCGATGCCGTGGGAGCCGTCGCAGGCGACCACGTGATCGCACTCGAGGGTGGTCTCGACGCCGCCCATGCGGAGCGCGATCCGGGGCCGGTCGCCGTCACATCCGGTGATGGCGGTGGCCGCGGTCTCGAACCGGATCACGCCCCCGGCGGCGAGGCGGGCGGCGATCAGGTCCTTCACCACCTCCTGCTGGCCGTAGACGGTGATCGCCCGTCCGGTCAGCGCCGCGAAGTCGATGTGGTGGCGTTCGCCGGCGAATGCCAGCTGGATACCGTGATGGACAAGCCCTTCGGCATCCAGGCGTTCGCCGACTCCACTCGCGCGGAGCAGGTCGACCGTCGCCTGTTCGAGGACTCCGGCGCGCACTCGGCGCTCGACGTAGTCGCGGCTCCGGGTCTCGACCACCACCGAATCGATGCCCTCCAGGTGGAGCAGGTGGGAGAGCATCAGGCCGGCCGGCCCGGCGCCGATGATGCCCACTGGGACCCGGGAGTCCAGGCTCACGGCCGGCTGCGGTCCCCGCCCTCCCGCAGGGCCCGTCGCACCGCCGCCGGCCAGGGCTGGGCACGGTCGGCGCCGCGGGGCAGGTAGGTTGCGACGAAGAGCCCGCTGACCGCGACCGCGGCGCCGCGACGGACCTCGAATTGGTAGCGCACCGACCGGTGCCCGACGTCGGTGACGCGGAGGTCGATGTCGATGTCGTCGAGGAAGTACAGGCGCTCGCGGAAGTCGACCTCGAGATGGACCCGGGGCGAGTGGGGAAAGGTGATGTCCGCCATCTCGAGGCGGGCATGGAGGACCGCCTCTGCGGCCTCGATCCAGCGGATCACGGAGCCGTTGTGGAAGTGGCCGGACGCGTCGGTGTCCGGGTATTCGACGAGCCGGCGCAGCGTGATGCCGGCGGGTGAGGGGCCGGGGTCGAACTGGCGGCCGGCGCCGGTGGCTGGCGCTGACATGGATTGGAACGGGATTCTACGACCGCGGAGTGCGGTGGCTATGATCGCCCCGGTGGCGTACCAGACGGTCCCGGAACTGGTGGTGCAGGCCGGTGAGCGGTTCGGTGCCCGGACGGCGCTGGTCACCGCCTCGGGGTCGGAATCCTTCGCCGAGCTGGCGGCCCGGGTGGAGGCGGCGGCCGCCGCGATCGCCGGGGCCGGGGTGGTCCCCGGCGACCGGGTGCTGCTGGCGGCGGCCAACTCGCCCGCGACTGTCCACGCCTGGCTGGGCGCCATCCGCGCCGGGGCGCTCCCGGCCGCCGTCAACCCCGAGCTGACACTGCCGGAGCTGGAGTACGCGGCCCGGGACCTGGCCGCGGCGCTGGTGCTGGTGGACGCGGAGCGGGCCGGCCCCGGCCGGGTGCTGGCGGCCGGGCTGGGCCTGGAGGTGCGCGCCCTTGACACGCTCGCCGGCTCCGGGCCCGCTCCAGCGCTTCCCGCGGTCGATTCGCTGGCCCCGGCCGCCATCGTCTACACCTCGGGCACCACCAGCCGGCCCAAGGGCGTGCTGGTCCGCCACGCCGCCTACACCGAGACCGGGCTCTCATTCCCCGGCTGGATCGGGCTGGAGGGGGAGCAGCGGCTCTGGGCATGCCTGCCCCTCTTTCACATCAACGCCCAGGCCTACTCGCTGATGTCCGCCCTCCAGCACGGTCACGGGCTGGCGCTGTCGGCCAGGTTCCACGCCGGCAGTTTCTGGGCGGACGCCCGGGCCCTGGGGGCCACCTCGGTCAACGTGATCGGCGCCATGCTGCT
>JBBSHA010000200.1:0-4650 GCA_038253595.1 Candidatus Dormibacterales bacterium | reverse complement strand
GGCTACAACCAGCTCTTCTACAGCCGGCTGCCCAATGTGGCCCAGCGGATGGCGAGCAACCCCCGCGACCTGGACGCCTTCATCGAGGGGGTGACGATCTACCACATCGTGATCGAGGGCACCCTGGCCCTGACCGGGCAGCGCTTCGAACTGGAGGGCATGCGCGAGCTGGGCCTCAGCGGGACCGCCTACTACCAGGGCTTCACCGCCGTCGCCCGGGACGAGTCCCGGCACGTCAACTTCGGGGTCAAGGTGCTCCAGGAGGCGGTCCGCGACGACCCCGCCCGGTTCGGGCCCCTGATCCAGAGGACGCTGGTGGAGTGCCTGCCGCTGATCGCGGGGGTCCTCGACCCACCCGACCCGCGCTACTACTCCGAGTTCGGTCGCGAACAGAACGAGATCATGGAGTTCGCCACCCGCTCTCTCAACAAGCGCCTGCGCGCGATCGGGATCAACCTGGCCGCCTGAGCCCAGCCCGGGTTGCTCGCCGGCTAGAAGTGGACCCCCCGCATCAGGTAGGCCAGAACCGAGGCCTCCGCCGACAGCTCGGCCGGGCCGGCCTTCTCGGCGCCCCCCTCGGGTGCGCGCGGGGCCGACTCCGGGAAGGCGTGGTAGGCCCCGGTCATCACGAACGAGAGCAGGCCCGGGGCGACGGTGTCGACCGCCTCCCCCAGCTTGCCGAGCCGGGTGGACACCTCGGGGGGCCGGCTGAGCACGGCCTGGAGCACCATCTCCGCAGCCTCGTCGGTGTCGATTGTCGGGAAGCTCTCGTAGATCCCGGTGGGCGCGATCATCGGTGTCCGCACCAGCGGCATGTGGATGTTGGTGATGTCGATGCCGTCGTCGACCAGTTCCGGTCCGATGCAACGCGAGAGGGCGGCCAGGGCCGACTTGGACGCCACATAGGCCCCGAACCGAGGCGGGTAGGAGTGAACCCCGATCGAGGAGATGTTGATGATGTGGCCGGAGCGCCGCTCCCGCATGCCCGGGATCAGCTCCATCATCAGCTTGACCGCCCCGAAGTAGTAGAGCTGCATGGTCCGCTCGAAGTCGTGGAACCGGTCCAGGGAGTGCGTCATCGAGCGCCGGATCGAGCGCCCGGCGTTGTTGACCAGGATGTCCACCCGGCCGTGCTCGGCCTGCACCTGGCGGGCCATCGCCGCGCATGCCTCGAGATCGGAGAGATCGGTCGGGTAGATCCAGGCCTGGCCGCCCGCCTCCTCGATCTCGGCCCGCAGCCCGTCCAGCTTCTCCCGGGTCCGGGAGACGAGCATCACCAGGC
This sequence comes from Candidatus Dormibacterales bacterium, assembly GCA_038253595.1. Lineage (GTDB taxonomy): Bacteria > Chloroflexota > Dormibacteria > Dormibacterales > Dormibacteraceae > JBBSHA01. Next base: position 3,368 of record JBBSHA010000200.1, on the reverse strand, counting down.
CGCCGTGCCGGGCGATGTGGCCCGCCACCGCCCGCCCGATCCCCGACGATGCCCCGGTGACCACCACCACTCGGCCCTCGAGGGCGGCCCGCAGGTTGCGCTCGCTCATGGCCTCGGGGTCGAGGTGGCGCTCCTAGTGGTCCCACACCCTCCACGCGTAGCCGTGCAGCGGCGGGCAATGGATGCCGCTGCCCGCCAGGGCGGCCTGGGCCCGCCTGGCGCTGAAGGTGGCCCGGCTGTTGACGTAGCGGACGGCCGCCTCGGGGACCCGGATGCCCTCCAGCAGCCGGCGCCGGAGCGTCTGCACCACCGGCCACGAGGCCAGCATCGCGGTGATGTCGGCGGGCAGCAGGGACAGCGCCCGGCGGTCGACGCGGAGCGTGAACTGGGGGGCATGGGCGACCCGGCAGAACTCATTGACGGTGTCGCCCAAGGAGAGCGGGCGGGCGTCCACGATGTGGAAGGTCTGGCCGTCCAGGTCGGGCTGGGCGGCGATGTGGCCAATCGCGCGGGCCACGAAGTCGACGGGCACCAGGTTGAACGGGCCGCCCTCGAACCCGATCAGCGGCACCCAGGAGGGGACTGCGTCACGCAGCCGCTGCAGCACCTTGAACGCGTAATAGGGGCCGTCGACGCGGTCCGCCTCGCCCGTCTCCGAGGACCCGATCACCAGGCCCGGCCGGTAGATCCGGAATGGGACCCGGGAGGCCTCGCGGACCAGCTTCTCGGCCTCGAACTTGGTCCGGTAGTAGGGCTCGTCGAGGGCCTGGCCCACGTCGAACATCTCCTCCTTGAATTCGCCCTTGAAGCCGGCGCCTGCCACCGCGATCGAGCTGACGTGGTGAAGGCGCGCGGCTCCGATCGCGTTGGCGAACTCGACCACGTGCCGGGTCCCCTCCACGTTGGCCAGCCGGTTGGCCTCCTCGTTCGCCTCCAGGTCATAGACGGCGGCGAGATGGAACACCTCGGCGCCGTCCAGGCCCTCCCGGTCCGCCGCCGCCAGGCCCAGGCCGGGCCGGGTCAGATCGCCCAGCAGCGGGCGCACACCGTCCAGGCCGAGGCCTTCCAGCCGCTGCCGGGACCGCTCCCGCACCAGGACGTGCACCGGCCGCCCGCGCTTGACCAGCTCGGCCAGGAGCCGGCGTCCGATGAAGCCGGTGCCCCCGGTGACCACAATCATCCCGGTGAGGTTAGCGCGTCAGGAAGCCGGCGGCCAGCCGGGCGAGCGCCGCCGGCGCCTCGAGCTGGGGGGTGTGCCCGCTCCCTTCCACCAGCTTCAGCGCAGCGCGCGGCACCGCCGCCACCACGGCGCGAGCCTGGGCCACTCCCGAGACCTGGTCCTCGGCCGCAGACGCCCAGGACCGGGGCTCGATCAGCGCCGCCACCGCTGCGGCACCAGCCGCGCCACCTCAGTCGATCCCGTACAGCTCGCTGTACTTGCGGCGCACGTAGGCCACCCAGGGCCCGGGCTGGATCGGCTTGCCGGTGATCCGCTCGACAAGCTCGTTCGGGGTCAGCTTGCGGCCGTGGCTGTGGACGTTGGCGCGCAGCCAGCCGAGCAGAGCCGCGAAGTCGCCGGCCTCCACCCGCGCGTCCAGGTCGGGCAGGTCGCGGCGCACCGTCTCCATGAGCTGGGCGCTGATCAGGTTGCCCATCGTGTAGCCGATGAACGAGCCCAGGGAGGGGAACGTCCAGTGGATGTCCTGGAGCGGCCCGTTGGCGACCGGCGCCGGCGCCAGGCCCAGGTACTCCTGGAGCTTGGCGTTCCAGACCTCGGGCACGTCGGCGACCGCCAGCCTCCCCTCCAGGAGGTCGTTCTCGATCTCGCAGCGGAGCATGACGTGGAGGTTGTACGTCACCTCGTCGGCGTCGACCCGGCTGTAGCTGGGCTGGACACGGTTCACGGCCCGGTAGAAGCCCTCGGCGTCGCAGCCGTCCAGCGCACTCCCGAAGTGGGCGCGCATCGGTTCCATGAAGTGCCGCCAGAAGGGCAGGCTGCGCCCGACCAGGTTCTCCCACAGCCGCGACTGCGACTCGTGGACGCCGGGCGAGGCACCCCCCCAGAGCGGGGTGCGGTCGAGGGCGCGGGGCACACCCTGGTAGTACATGCCGTGCCCGCTCTCGTGGATGCTGGAGAACACGCAGGAGTCGAACAGGGTCTTCCCGGTCCGGGTGGTGAGCCGGACGTCGCCGGGCCCAAAGGCGGTGCAGAAGGGGTGGGCGGACAGGTCCTGGCGGCCCCGCTCCAGCTCGTAGCCCAGCTCCTGGATGACCTCCAGCGAGAATGCCAGCTGGGGGCCGGCCGCGCACGGGCGACTGAGCACGGAGTCGTCAACCCGGTCCGCGCGCTCCGCGACGGCGCCCAGAAAGGGCACGATCTCGGCCTTCAGCTGGCTGAAGAGGGCCTCCATCCGGGCCGTGGTCAGGCCCGGCTCGGAGAGGCCGATCAGCGCGTCATAGGGACGGTCCTGGTAGCCCAGCGCCTCGGCGGTCTGCCGGGCCAGCTCGACAGTGACCGCCATCCGGGGCTCGAACAGCGCCCAGTCGCCCAACCGCTTGGCCTCGACCCAGATCGGGTGGCTGATCGTCTCCTCCCGGGCCTGGCGGGCGACCAGCCCGGCGGGCAGTTTGACCATGTCGTCATAGTCGCGCCGTGTGACCCGGACCAGGCTGGCCTCGAAGGAGTCCGGCTCCCGCCCTGCGACCTCGTCCGCGGCCGCCTCGAGCAGCCGCCCCACCACTTCGGAGGTGAACCGCTGGTGGCCGATCCGGCGCAGCGTGGAGACCTGGTTGGCGCGGTCCGCCACCCCACCCTGGGGCATCTGCGTCTCGTGGTCCCAGCCCAGCAGCTCGGCGGCGCGGTCGAGGTCCGAGACCTCGGCGAGGATCTCGCGGAGCCGCTCCAGGGCGGTCAGGCCGGCACCTTGACCCGGCCCTTGCGGGGCCGCGCGAGCGGCGCCGGCTGGGCCGGGCCCATCCGGCCGGCCCGCTCGAGCACCGGCCGCAGGTAGCGCCCGGTGTGCGAGCGGGGGTTGTCCGAGACCTCCTCCGGGCTGCCCTCAGCGACCACAGCGCCTCCGGCGTCGCCGCCCTCGGGGCCCAGGTCGATGATCCAGTCGGCGGTCTTGAGGACGTCCAGGTTGTGCTCGATCACGATCACCGTGTTGCCGTGGTCGACCAGCCGGTGGAGGACCTCAAGCAGGCGCTCGACGTCGGCGTAGTGGAGGCCTGTGGTCGGTTCGTCGAGCACGTAGACGGTCCTGCCGGTGTCCCTCCGCGAAAGCTCGGTGGAGAGCTTGACGCGCTGCGCCTCGCCCCCCGAGAGCTGGGTCGCGGGCTGGCCGAGGTGGATCTAGCCGAGTCCCACG
>JBBSHA010000199.1:0-4658 GCA_038253595.1 Candidatus Dormibacterales bacterium | reverse complement strand
TCCAGCGAGTCGTCGTAGCCGAGGCCCGTGACCGTCCCCCCCGCCGAGATCAACCGCCGCTTGTACGCCTTCTGCTTCACGATCCGGGCGTAGTACTCGACGTTGGCCGCGGTCGGTACCGCCTCCTGGAGCAGGGCCAGGTGGGAGCGGCCCCCGACCCGGTCCAGCACGCCCAGCTTCTGCAGCTCGGCCGCCAGGGTCACGTTGTCGATCGGCTCGCCCTCCCGGAACAGGTTCACCGCCGCCTTGTAGACCTGGCTGTTGTTCTCCCGGTAGAAGTCCTCGGCGTGCAGGAAGTCGAGGATCCGGGTGATCGCCGCCGGGTCGAGCAGGATGGCTCCCAGCACGGAGGTCTCGGCCTCCATATCCTGGGGCGGGACCCGACCCTCGAGCCGGCCGCTGACGGGCGGCGCAGTCGCCACGGGCCGGCTAGCGGTCCTGGGTGACGATCAGGTTGATGTTGGCCACCACCTCGCGGTGGAGGCGGAGCGAGACCTGGTGCTCGCCGAGCGTCTTGATCGATTCGTGGAGCTCGATCTTGCGGCGATCGATCTCGACCTGGTGCTGCTGCCTCAGCGCGGTCGCGATGTCCTCGTTGGTGATCGCCCCGAAGACCCTGTCCTCGGCGCCCACCTTGAGCCGCACGACGACCGTCTTGTTGCCGATCTCGTCCGCCAGCTGCTGGGCCTCATCGCGCTCCTTGGCCTCCCGCTTTGCGGCCGCCGTCCGGATCCGCTGCGCCTCGGCCTCGGTGCCCCGGCCCGCCACCACCGCCAGGCGGCGGGGTATCAGGTAGTTGCGGCCGTAGCCGTCCGCCACCTCCCTGACCTCACCGGCGTGGCCGACGTTGTCGATGTCCCGGGTCAGCATCACCTTCAAGCCGATCTGTCCTCTAGTTCGGGGGGTGATGCCGGCGGCCGCCCCGGGGCCGACCGCCTCCCCCACCGGTTGAACGCGCGCCGGCCGCCCGCCCGGGCGATCGCCACGAGTCGGCTGAGGTCTCGGTTCCAGACGCTGTCGCCTCGGCGCAGGGCCAGCTCGTGCTCGCGCACCAGCTCCTCGGGGCAGGCCTCCACGAACACCTTCACCGCCAGGATGCCCAGAGCCAGGATGTCCAGCTCACCGATGACCGGGATCCAGGCCGGGAAGTCGATCGGGCTGACGATCAACCCCAGGGAGCCGGCCAGGGCCAGCTTGGGGGCCATGGGCACCCGTTCGTCGCGAAACAGGCAGTAGGCCACCTTGGCGTGCCTGGGCACGTCGAGCAGAAGCGTCCGGATACGCGTGAGACTGAACGGCATGGGGACGCCACAAGGCTACCTCTTTTGGCGGCCGGACGGCGCTCGCCGAGCCCGCTGCCGGCGATCGGGAGCGGGCCGCCGCCCCATGGCTCCAGCCGGCCCGGAGTCCCCAGGCCGCAACAGGGCGCGGACGCGGGTTTACGCTTGCCCCGCATGGCGGTGACGGCGGCCGCCCCCGGCGGCCACAAGCTCGGCAACCTGCGCCACCTGGGCCTCAGCGCGGGCTGGTTCGGGTTCAACTTCCACTGGTTGCCGATCGGGTTCGTCCTCGTCCAGTCCCAGGTCCGGGATCTGGTGCCGCGGGCCGAGGAGGCGACCCGGATCGGGCTCCTGGTGGGAGTCGGCGGGATTCTGGCGGTGACGGTCCCGCCGCTGGTGGGACTGCTCTCGGATCGCATCTCCACGCCCTGGGGGCGCCGGCGCCCGATCATGGTGGCCGGCCTGCTCGGCAACCTGGCCGGCCTGGCGGTGATGGCCACCAGCCACGGCTACGGCCAGCTGCTGGCCGGCTACCTAGTCATCCAGCTCTTCAACAACGGCGCCTCGGCCGCCTACGCCGGGCTGATCCCGGACGTGGTGCCGGGCCCCGAGTTCGGCAAGGCGAGCGGGCTCCTGGCGGCCATGAACAACCTGGGCGGGATCCTGGGCGTGGCCGCCACCGTCGTGCTCGCCTCCCTCCACCAGCTGCTGCTGACCTACCTGGTGATCGGAATCGTTATCAGCGCCAGCCTGGTGCCGGTGCTCTGGGTCAGCGCCGGTGAGGGCATGCAGGCGCTGCCGGCTCGCGTCAGCCGCCCCCTCGGGCTCCAGGTCCGCGAGTTCCTGCGCCCGCTCCACACCGGCGACTTCGCCTGGGTGATCTTCACCCGGCTGATGATCACCGCCGGCATCAACGTGGTCGCCTACTTCCTCTCGCCCTTCTTCCGGGACGTGGTCCACGTGGCCGACCCCGACCAGTTCACCGCCAGCTGGCTGCTGATCGTGTTCTTTGCCGCGGTCCCCTTCGGACTGGCCGGCGGCTTCGTATCCGACCGCTTCGGGCGCAAGGCCTTCGTGTATGGAAGCGGCGCCTTCCAGGGTCTGGTGGCGGTGGTTTTCATCCTCCTCTACCCGACCTCCATTCCCCTGGTGATCGGCCTCGGGGCCGTCTATGGAGTCGGCTACGGGCTCTACTACGCGGTCGATTACGCCCTCGCCTGCGACACCCTGCCCGACCGCCGCCACGCGGCCAAGGACATGGGCCTGTTCCACGTCGCCTACACCCTGCCCCAGACGGTGGTCCCCCTGCTCGGAGGCCTGCTGATCGACGCCGTCAACCGGCAGGCCCCCGGTTCCGGTTACCGCGCCGTGTTCGGCCTGTCGATCGTCTTCTATGTCGTGGGCACGCTGCTGGTGAGCCGCATCCGCTCGGTCCGCTGAGCGCCGCCGCCATGTCCCATCCCGGAGAGCCCGGTGGTGGGCGCCCCACCCGCAGCTCCCAGCCGCCGGCCCTGACCGGCAGGCCGGCACCCGGGTTCTCCCTGGTCAGCGCCGGCGTCGTGCGCTGGGAGCACCGCAGCTCGCCGCGCCAGAACCTGCCCCTCACCAGCGGTCTGCTGCCCCGCCTGGACGGCCTACCGTAGTGGCGGGACGGCGCCATCGGAGGCCGGCCGGCGCCGGGACGGGACTGCTCAGCTTCGATTCGCTCTACGGCCTGGTCTACGACACCAGCATCAACCTCCGGCCCCTGGCTGCGGCCGGCCTCCGGTTGGGCTGGGGCGCCGACCCGGACCTGCTGGTGCGGATGATGGAGTCCGCGCTGACCTGCGCGCCGGGAGAGCTGGCGATCGACTGCCCGGCGGGCGGGGCCACGGCGATCGCCGCCGCCGGCGCGCGGATCCGGGGCCGCGTGGTCGGGCTCGACCTCAGCCTGCCCATGCTCCGCCGCGCCGGCCGCCGGGTGAGTGCGCGGGGACTGGCGAGCAGGGTCTGGCTGGTCCAGGCCGACGCCACCGCGCTGCCGCTGCCGGAGGCCGGCGCCGACCGCGCCGCCTGCTTCATGAGCCTGCACTGCATCGCCGAGCAGGCGGCCGTGCTGTGCGAGCTCCACCGCGTCCTGCGCCCGGGCGGCGTCCTGCTCGGCGCCACCCTGTGCGCCGACCCGCCCCTGCCCTGGCGGCTGCCGGTGCGGGCGGGCCGGGTGCGGGCCGGCTTCTTCACGCCTCCCCGCCAGGCCGATCTCGAATCATGGGGCCGCGCGGCCGGTTTCGAATGGCGGCAGGAGCGCCACGGTGCCATGCTCTACTTCAGCGCCACCCGGCCCGCGACAGGAGGTAGAGAGAGGTGAATCCGCAGCTCGCGTACGCGCACGGAGCCGCCACGGTCCCGCTGCTGGGCGAGACGATCGGCGAGAACCTGCGCCGCACCGCCGAGCGCCACGCCGGCAGCGAGGCGCTGGTGGCCGTCCACCAGGGCTACCGGGCCACCTACCGCCAGCTCTGGGAGCAGGCCGGAGTCGCCGCCCGCGGGCTGCTGGCGCGCGGCGTCGAGGCCGGCGACCGGGTCGGCATCTGGGCTCCCAATCGCTGGGAGTGGGTGGTCCTCCAGTTCGCGACAGCGCGGGCGGGGGCGATCCTGGTCAACATCAACCCGGCCTACAAAACGGCCGAGCTGGAGTTCGTGCTCAAGCAGGCCGGCGTCTCGCTGCTGGTCCTTGCCCGCAGCTTCCGGGACAGCGACTACGCGGGCATGCTGGCCGAGGTGGAGGGGCGCTGCCCGGCCCTCCGGGAGACGCTGATCCTGGAACCCCCCGGCGCCGCTCCCGGCCCCGGCGGGGATGCCTGGGAGTCGCTGCTCGCGGCCGGAGCCGGCGTTTCCGAGGAGCGGCTGGCGGCGCGCGAGGCCGCCCTCCAGTTCGACGACCCGATCAACATCCAGTACACGTCGGGCACGACCGGCTTTCCCAAGGGCGCCACCCTGAGCCACCACAACATCCTCAACAACGGCTTTTTCATCGGCGAGGTGATGCGCTACTCGGAGCGGGACCGCGTCTGCATCCCGGTTCCCTTCTACCACTGCTTCGGGATGGTGCTCGGCAACCTCGCCTGCACCACCCACGGGGCCGCCATGGTGATCCCCGCCGAGGCCTTCGATCCGCTGGCCACGATGACGACCGTGGAGGCCGAGCGCTGCACGGCGCTCTACGGGGTGCCCACCATGTTCATCGCCGAGCTGGACCACCCCCAGTTCGAGCGCTTCGACTTCTCCAGCCTGCGCACCGGGATCATGGCCGGGTCGCCCTGCCCGGTGGAGGTGATGAAGAAGGTCCGGTCGATCATGCACATGCCCGAGATGACCATCTGCTATGGGATGACCGAG
>JBBSHA010000198.1:0-4707 GCA_038253595.1 Candidatus Dormibacterales bacterium | reverse complement strand
CGGGGTCAGGTCCTGGAGGGCGCCGGCGCCCTGGCGCGGCCCCAGGTCGCCGTTCCGGTCCCCGATCAGGTCGGCGGCGACCGTGGCCGCGGTGTGCTCGGCCAGGAGCTTGGGCACCATCTGCGAGCCGGTGAGCGAGGTGTTGAAGTCGACCGTGCCGGTGACGCCCGACAGCACCTGCTTGCGCATGCCCTCGGCCTCGTTGACCGCCTGCGCCTGCGAGGAGAGGAACTCGAGGCTGCCGACGCTGACCTGGGTGCCGGCCGTGCTGCTGCTGCCGCCACCCCCCGCGGGCGCCGGCGTGCCCCCGCACCCGGCAGTCAGCAGAACCGCCGCCATGCCCAGCACTGCCACCCGTGTCATACGTCCCTCCTCAGTCCGCTGCCGTCTCGCGGCGTCCACGTCCCAGGTCCGGCCGAGGCCGCCTGGGCATGTCACCATATCACCAGATGACTTTGCCGAAAGGCCCGCCGCTCGTCAACCGCGCCCGTTCCGCGGGGCCGCCCCGGTCATCGGTGGCAGACTACCTGACCGAGCAGGTGCTCGGCCTGATCCGCGAGCAGCGGATGCGGGCGGGCGACCGTCTGCCCACCGTGCAGGAGATGGCCCGGCGCTGCGCGGTGTCGGTGCCCACCATGCGGGAGGCCATGCGCCGCCTGGAGGCCGTGGGCATCGTGGACATGCGCCACGGCTCCGGCAGCTACGTGCTCGAGGGCGCCCTCCGGATGGTGATGCCCAACCCCGACCCAGGCCCGCTGGAGTCGGACAGCGTGATCGAATTGCTCGACGCCCGGATCCTGATCGAACCCCGGCTGGCCGAGCTGGCGGGCGCCCGCGCCACCGGCAGCGAGCTGGCCGAGCTGGGCCGGCTTCTGGGCGAGGCGGCCCGGCGCCTGAGCGGGGACGACGAGGGCCTCCAGGTGCTGAACCTCAGCTTCCACCGGGCCGTCGCGGCGATGTCGGGCAACCGTGTCCTCAGTCACATCATCGACTCGATCCTCGACCTCTACGCAGGTGAGCAGCTGGTAATCATGCGGGTGTTCGCCAACCGGGCCGGCGACCACCAGCAGCACGTGCGCATCCAGGACGCCCTCCAAAGCCGGTCGCCCGAGCTGGCCGGCCGCCTGATGCGCGGGCACCTGGTCGAGATCCGAGAGGTGATGCGGGCCCGGCTGCCGGGGCCGCGGCCGCGAGCCGCGGCCACCGCCCTCGACTCCAGACCGGGATGACCGCTCCGGGGTGGGCACCCCCCGAGCTGCTCTTCCACGAGCGGGCCCGCGCCGAGCTGACGGCCGGCGCGACCGGTGCCGACTTCGCCGCGGGGCCGCTCCGGATCCGGGCGGGGGCGCTGCCACTGCTCCGGCGGGGGCGGTCGGGCGGCCTCGAGCGGGCGGTCCGGCTGGCCGTGGAGTCGGAGGTCGACGCCGGCGTCCGCTTCACGCTGGAGGTGGGGGGGCGGGCGCTCGACGCCGCCGAAAGGGAGCTCCGCCCCGGCCGGCACAGCCTGCGCCTCTTCCTGCCCGAGGTGACCGCACCGACCCCGGTGACGGTGCGCGTGGCCGGCGCCGGCGCCCGACCGGCGGCCCTGGAGCTGACCGTGCTGCCGGCGCGGAGGTGGCGGATCTACCTGGTCCTGCAGTCGCACCTGGACATCGGCTACACCGACCCCCAGAGCCTGGTGGTCCGCCACCACCTGCACTATCTGGACAGCGTGCTCGACCTGGTCGCCGCCACCGACCGGCACCCGGACGATGCCCGCTTCCGCTGGAACGTGGAGGGCACCTGGACGCTGCGGCGGTGGCTGGCGGCTCGCCCGCCGGCGACCGTCCGGGCCCTGCTCGATCGCGTTCGTGAGGGCCGGATCGGGATCGACGCCCTCAGCTTCAACATGCACACCGAGGCCTGTTCGATCGACGAGCTGGCGCGCCAGGTGGGTTTCGCGGCCGAGTTCGGCAAGCGCCACGGGATCTCGATCACCACCGCCACCCAGACCGACGTCCCGGGTGCCAGCCAGGCGCTGGTCGGCCTGCTGGCCGACGCCGGGGTCCGCCACCTGTCAGTCGCCCACAACTTCGCCGGCCGGGCGATCCCCTACCTGGAGGGCGGCCAGTTCCTGGAGCGCCCGTTCCGCTGGCGATCCGCCGCCGGCCAGGAGGTGCTGGTCTGGTACACGGACAGCGCCCACGGTCTCTACTCGGAGGGCAACGTGGTCGGCCTCGCCACCGGCTACGAGGCCGCCGCAGAGCTCCTCCCCGAGTACCTGGCCGCGCTGGCCGAGCGCCCCTACCCGTACCTGCGGATCGCCCAGGCGATGACCTGGCCGGGCCTGCCCGCGGGCCTGGAACCCACCAAGGTCCCCTACCCGCACGACATCCTTCACCTCCGCGTGCAGGGCGTGATCGCCGACAACGCGCCCCCCAACCCGACTCCGGCCGAGGTGGTCCGGGCTTGGAACCAGACGTGGGTCTACCCGCGCCTGCGGATCGCGACCAACGCCGAGTTCTTCGCCGCCGCCGAGGAGCAACTGGGAGCGGACCTGCCGCTCTTCACCGGTGACTGGACGGATTGGTGGGCGGACGGCCTGGGCTCGGCCGCCCGCGAGGTGGGCATGAGCCGCAGCGCCCAGTCCGACCTGGCCGTGGCCGGGGCGATCCACCAGCTGGGGGACATGCTGGACCCGGCCGAGACGGTTGCCTGGCAGGCTCCGCTGGAAGCGGCGCACGAGAGCCTGGCGCTCTTCGACGAGCACACGTGGGGCGCCGCCGAGCCCTGGGGCGACGGCTTGGAGCGCCGCGATTCGGGTGCCCTCCAGTGGCGGCGGAAGGCAGGGTTCGCGATCGACGCCCACGAGGGCGCCCAGGACCTGCTCGACTCGGCCGGCCGGCGCCTGGCCGCCCTGCTGGCGACGCCGGCCGGCCTCGCCGTCGCCGTCTTCAACCCCAGCCCGGCGGTCCGGACCGACCTGGTCGAGGTCTTCCTGCCCGAGAGCCGGCTGCCGTCCGGGGCTCCCCTCCAGGTGGTCGAGGAGGCCACCGGCAACCCGGTCCCGCACGCGATCCGGCCCCAGGATCACGAGCGTCACCGGCCGCGGGGCGCGCGCCTCTCCTTCGTCGCCGGCGCGGTGCCCGCCTTCGGCTACGCCCGCTACCTGCTGCTGCCCCTGACGGCCGGGGCCGGCGATGGCGAGGCGGGGGACGGTCGCGGGCTGGAGAACGAGCACTACCTGGTCGAGATCGACGCCCCCAGTGGCTGTATCCGGCGCCTGTTCGACCGCGGCCTTGAACGGGAGATGGTCGACGGCGCGGTGGCGGTCGGCTGCAACCAGTACGTGCACGACCGCTACGCGGTGGCCGCCAACGTGGGCTACCTCTCGAGCCGGGTGACGGCAACCGGCGACTGGCTGCTGAGATCGCGCGCCACCGCCGGCGAGGGGCAGCTGGTCGAGCGCACCCGCAACCGGGTCTACGACCAGCTCCGGATCCGGATGGCGGCCGATGGCTGCAGCCGGCTCGAGACCACCTACCGGCTGGTCCGCGGCGTGCGCCGGCTGGAGATCGAGAACCGGCTCTTCAAGCTGCCCTCGGCCGAGAAGGAGAGCACCTACTTCGCCTTCCCGTTCGCCCTGCCCGGGCCGGCGCTGGTGGTGAGGTACGAGACCACGGGCGGCGTCGACGGTCCCGACCTGCCCCGGGTGCCCGGCTCCGCCGTCCACATGCGCGCGATCAGGAACTGGGTCGTCCTGGCCGGCGCCGAGGCCTCGGTGGCGTGGGCGACCGCCGAGGCGCCCCTGCTCGAGCTGGGCAACATCCACCTCCCGTACTCGCCCTTCCCGGCCAGCATCGATGCCTCCCAGGTGACGCCGGCGACCATCTTCTCCTGGGTCACCAACAACGTCTGGGACACCAACTTCCCGGTCCAGCAAGGGGGCGAGATGGCCTTCCGCTACGCCGTGTCGTCGGGGCCGGCGGCCACTCCGGCGGCCGAGCTGGGGGCGCTTGCCGCCGCCGGCCTGGTCAGGCCGCTGGTCGGCGTCCTCTGCGCCGCCGGGGATTCGGGGAGGCCGGCGGCCGGGTGCTTCTGCGAGATCGACCGCAGCGATGTCAGCCTGGTCACCGTCGGACCCTCGCGGCGGGGCCTGGACCTCACGCTGCGTCTGCAGTCGCTGGCCGAGGCCGACGTCGAGGTCGGGCTTCGCTTTCCCGACCTGCCGGAGCGACGGGTGCTCGCGGGCACCCACCTGGAGGCCGGCCTGGAGGAGGTGCACGAGGTGGCCGGCCGCTTCCGGACCCGCCTCCGGCCGGGCGAGTACCGGGCCGTGGCCCTGGAGCTGGAACGTTGACCGGGAACGGCCTGGCGGGGCGCTCCGCGATCGTGACCGGGGGCGCCTCCGGCATCGGCCTGGCGTCGGCCCGGGGCCTCGCCGAGTGCGGGGCCCGGGTGACCATCTGCGCCGAGCCGGGCAGCAGCGCCGAGGCGGCGGCGGAGGCGCTGCGCGGTGAGGGCCTGGACGTGCGTGGCGTCCCGGCTGACGTCACCGATTCCGGCGCCGTCGCCCGGCTGGTCGGCGCCGTGGTGGCGGAGACGGGCCGCCTCGACGTGCTGGTCTGCAGCGCCGGTGTCCAGGTCTACGGCACCGTGGTGGACACCCCGGAGGCGGAGTGGGATAGGGTCCTGGCGGTCAACCTCAAGGGCACCTACCTGGCGGCG
>JBBSHA010000197.1:0-4708 GCA_038253595.1 Candidatus Dormibacterales bacterium | reverse complement strand
CCGCCTCGACTCCGCGCTCCTCGAGCGCGGCGAACTGCTCGCGGAGGCGAGCGCGATGGAAGCCGCCGGCGTAGACACCGTCTGGCTGCCGGAGGAGTCCGGCGGCCTCGACGGCACCGTCCTGCTGGCGGGCCTGGCCGGCTCGCTGCGCCGCGCGCGCCTTGGGCTCGCGCTCGGGGCGCAGCAGCCGGGGTGGAGCCGCCGCGCCGGGACCCTGCAGATGCTGAGCCGGGGGCGGCTCGTCCTGAGCGCGCCGGCGGACCGGGCTCCGGCCGACCCGCCCGCGTCCCTGCTCCTGCTCGGGGCCACGCCGCTCGCCGGTGCGGCTGGGCTCATCCACCCTGCGAGCACGGGGGTGGGCGATCTCTCGGCCGCCGTGGCCGCCGCGCCCGCCCACGAGCACTGGCTGGAGGCCGATGGTTCCAGAGGCCGGGCGGCCTGGCGGACGCTTCGGGGCGAGGCCGTGGCGGCGGGCGCCACCGGGATCCTGGTGTCCCATCACCCGGTGCTGCTCGACCTGCTCCGCAACCCCGACGGGGAGGACGATCGCGGAGATCTGCAGATGGCAACCGGTTAGTCCAACCCTGGCTGACGACCCGACCATTGTTCAGAACCGGCCCGGCGCCGGCCCGGAGACCGCCCGCACTACGCCGGCTGCAAACGGATCCACGCCACCCGGTAGGGCGCCAGCCGGAGTCCCTCCCCGGCGCCCAGCGGGCGCCCGCTGACAAGCTCGACGCACCGGCTGCCACCCAGCGTCTCCTCAAGCAGTTCGGCAGTCACCGTCTGCCCTGCATCGCTCACGCTGTGGAGGGCGAGGATGGACTGATCCTGACGCGGTCCACGCAGCACGCCGAACACCCCCCGGCCGGCCGCCACGACCCTCTGCGGCGCGTTGGGATGGAACGCCGGCTGGGCGCGCCGAACCCGCAACAGATGCGCATACCGCGTGAAGACCTGGGTGCTCTCAGCGTCGGCCCGGTCGAGTCGCGCCTCGATCTCGTCCAGGTGCAGCCGCTCGTGGTTTAGGTCACGTTTCCAGCCGCTGCGACGGAAGCCGTCGTCGTCGTTGTGTGAGCCGAACAGGCTGTGAATATAGATGCCTGGGACGCCGGCCAGCGCGAGCATGATCGCCTGGGCGCTGAGAAACCTGTCGCACTTGATCCCCGCCGGCTCGCTCAGGTCGGCGGGATCGGAGAGTGCGTCGAAGAAGGTGGCATTGAGCTCGTAGGAGCTCTGGCTTCCGTCGGGATTGACCTTCATCGAGACCTCCCCGCCGTGGGCGAGGATCCGGCGGACGAGGCTGTCCACCTGGGTGTCGGAGAGAATTCCTCGGGCCGGTACCACCCCGATCCCGTCATGGGAGGCGAGGAAGTTGAAGAACGTCGTGCGCGCCGTCGGCGTCGTCAGCATGCTCGCCCAATCGCTCAACTGGCCGGCGTCGGCGCGGGCGAAGGCATCCAGGACAAGGGGTGCGAGCGCGAACTGGTAGACCATCTGGGCCTCGTCGTGGCCGTCGCCGAAGTAGCTGACGTTCTCCCGGTGGGGAACGTTGGTCTCGGTGATGATGGCCACCCGGGGCGCGACCTCGTCCAGCACCTCGCGGAGGAGCTTCACCACCTCGTGGGTCTGGGCCAGGTGGATGCAGGACGTGCCGATCTCCTTCCAGAGATAGCCGACCGCGTCCATGCGCAGCAGTTCGGCGCCGTGCTCGACGTAGGCCAGCATGACCTCGACCATGCGCATCAGCACCTCCGGACTGGCGTAGTTGAGGTCGACCTGGTCGGCGCTGAAGGTGGTCCACACCCAGCGCTCTCCGGCCGCCGTCCCGACCGGGGTGAGCAGGGGAGTGGCCCGCGGCCGGGTCACAGCGGACAGGTCGCTACCGGGGTTGGCGGTGATGAAGAAGCGGTCGTAGGGAGGCTCGCCCCGCAGGAAGGCGCGAAACCACTCGCTGCGGGCGGATGCGTGGTTGAGCACGAAGTCGAACATCAGCTTGAAACCGGTTCCCAACCGGGCGATGTCGTCCCAGCCGCCCAGTTCGGGATCGACCCGCAGGTGGTCGATCACTGCGAACCCGTAATCGGACGAGGAGGGAAAGAAGGGAAGGATGTGAATTCCCGACACCAGGTCGCGGAGCCGGCTGGACGCGAAGTGCCCGAGGGCGGCCAGAGGTGGCCGGTCGCGCGCCAGGAGGCTGTCGCCATAGGTGATCAGCAGCGCGTCATGCTCGTCGAAGCCCTCCGCGCCGGAGAGCGGTGCGCCCATCCCGGTCCTCTGCGGATACCCCTCGATCAGGCGCCTCAGCGCCGCCTCCGTGGTCGCCCCCACCTCCTCGCCGTAGAGACGGCAAAGCCGGTCAAGCAGCATGGGGGCGTCTCACCGTGTCCACGAGGTGCTCCAGCGTATCCGGCGTCGCGTGAGGAGCGGCCCGCGCGGCGCGGGCCGGTCCCCTCTCACATCCGGGTCAGCAGTTCGGTGAGCCGCTCCATGGACTCGTTCAGGCCCGACTCCATGTCGGATTGCACCATCCCGTCACGATCCTCGACCGACTGGAAGACGGACGTGCTCGTGATCCTCGTCCTGCCCGCGAGGTCAGGGCGGCCACTGGGCATGGCGGGCCTGGGTGATCAGGCCGGCGCGGCTCAGGACCTTGAGGTGCTTGGAGATGGTCGGCAGCTTCAGATCGAAGGGCCTGGCCAGCTCGAGTTCGGTTGCCTCGCCCTGGCCGAGCCGGGCCAGGAGGGCCCGCCGGGTGGGATCCGCCAGGGCGTTCTGCCCATGAGCTAATTAGCTGACTAGTAGAACGCCATGAGGCCCCAATGCTCGACCATTGAGGTTCTCGAGCTGAGCGCGTGGTTGCGATCGGGCCGCATGATTGCCCGGTGCAAGGTCGGCCAACGGCGCTGAGCCTTGGTGGCGAGGCGCTGCAGCGAGCGGACTGGCCTGGTGCCAGGGGCGCCTTCGAGACCGCCATAGCAGCCGAGCCGAGTGGCCAGGGCTACGAGGGGCTGGCGGTGGCCCTCTACTGGCAGAACCACCTCGAGGATGCCTTTCGCGCGATGGAGCGTGCGTACGCGCAGTTTCGTCAGGAAGCCCAGCCCGGGCGGGCGGCCTGGGCAGCGCTCTGGCTGGCGGGTCAGTACGTGAGGGTCAGGGGCAACCACGCAGCCGCCCGGGGCTGGGCTGGAAGGTGCGCCCGCCTCCTGGCCGAGTCCGCGCCCTGCGCGGAGATGGGCCGCGTCATCCTCATCAGCGCCCTGGCCGGCAATGACTGGGAGCAGGTCGAGCGGGCTGCGGAGCAGGCGATCGAGATCGCCCATCGCTTCGGTGACGCGGACTACGAGATGCTGGCCGTCGCCTACAGCGGGCTGGCCATGCTCTCCACCGGCCGGCCCGTTGAGGGTTTCGCCCGGCTCGACGAGGCGATGGCAGCCGCCAGTGCGGGCGAGGTGAGGGCGCCGGAGGCGGTCGGACAGATCTACTGCGCACTGCTCGCCGGTTGCGAGCGGACGGTGGACCTTCAGCGAGCGGAGCAGTGGAGCCGGGTGGCCAAGCCGTTCCTGGCCTCGTACGACCAGACCGGAGTGACCGGCAGCTGCCGCGCGACCTACGCGGGCGTGCTGGCCGCCGCCGGGCGCTGGTCCGACGCTGAGCGAGAGCTCCTACTCGCCCTGAGGACCTTCGACGCGGGCTCGCGGGCCATGCGGGGCGACGCGCTCGTGCG
The DNA here is from genome assembly GCA_038253595.1 of Candidatus Dormibacterales bacterium. Classification (GTDB taxonomy): domain Bacteria; phylum Chloroflexota; class Dormibacteria; order Dormibacterales; family Dormibacteraceae; genus JBBSHA01. The sequence goes on along the minus strand of JBBSHA010000197.1, from coordinate 981 downwards.
CCTGGCCGGCCTTCGCGCCGGCCAGGGCCGTCTCGATGAGGCGGCGATGCTGCTTGAGGGCCACGAGGCCCACCCGGACGCCGTGTCACCCCTAGCTGCACTCGAGCTGGCGCGCGGCCGGCCAAGGGTCGCGGCGGCGCTGCTCGAGCGCCGGATCCACCAGCTGGGAGTTGGCGCTGCCCAGGCGGCGCCGCTGCTGATGCTGATGGTTGAGGTGCTGGTGGCCGCCGGCGATGCGCCGGCGGCCCGGGTCGCCGCCGCCGCCCTGATGGATCTGAGCGCGACCGCCGGCGACTCGTCGCGCGGACTCGCCCGGTTCGCCGCCGGACTGGTGACCGGCGCAGCGGGGGGGGACCCGATTCCGGATCTGGAGATGGCACTCGCGCTGCTCCAGCGAGCCGAGATGGCGTACGAGGCGGCCCGGGCCCGGTTGGCGATCGCCGAGGCGATCGGCCATCGCAACCGTGAGTTCGCCATCAGCGAAGCCCGCATTGCCATGACCGCCCTGGTCGCGATCGGAGCCCGGCCTGACGCCGACCGGGCGGCCGGCCTGCTCCGGCGGCTGGGTGTCCGGGGCGCCGGCGGACCCAGGTCGCTGGCGGCACTGAGCCGGCGGGAGGAGGAGGTCGCCCGCCTGGTTGGTTTCGGCCTGTCGAACGACCGGATTGCGGCCCGGCTCTTCCTCAGCCCGCGCACCGTGGAACACCACGTGAGCAGCATCCTGCACAAGCTGGCGCTGGCCGGCCGGACCGAGATCGCCACCTACGCCGCTCGCCACCTCACCGGTGAGCCAGGATCGAGGTAGGGATTGGGTGGTGGCACCGATGTGCAGTGGCGGCGAGGCGCCGAAGGTGGGATGCGTGAGCGGCGAGCACCGGCGTCGCCGTCATCGCCCCGTGCGCCGCTGCTTTCGTCAAATGGAGGAGAACCAGATGACCACCGTCCTTCGAATCGAACACCCGGTCCCCGACTTCGACACCT
>JBBSHA010000196.1:0-4742 GCA_038253595.1 Candidatus Dormibacterales bacterium | reverse complement strand
GGGCCCAGGCGGCGCTCACCGCCCGCGCCTGGGCCGACCCCGCCCCGTAGAGCCGGGACGCCGACTGCACGGTGGCGGTGGCGAATGCGGCGAACTGGGCGGCGGGCTGGACCCCACGGCTCTGGAGCACGTCGTACCAGATCCGGCCGGCCTGCTCCCAGGCGTGGCCGCCGATCGCGGTGGCGGCCAGGTAGAAGGCGTGGTTGGGGATGCCGGAGTTGGTGTGCACGCCCCCGTTGTCGGACATGGTGCTCACGTAGTTGGCCATGTCGGCCGGCTGGCTGTCCCCCGAGTAGGCGGTGCCGGGGGCCTTCATCGAGCGCAGGGCCGCTCCCGGGAGAGCGGGGCCGAGGATGCCCGCTCCGATCAGCCAGTCGGCCTGGTCGACGGTCTGGCCGAGCTGGTGCTGCTTGATCAGGGAGCCGAAGACATCGGAGATCGACTCGTTGAGCGCCCCCGACTGGCCCTGGTAGAGAAGGGCGATGGTGTCGCCGGTGACGCCGTGGGTCAGCTCGTGCCCGATCACGTCGACCGCGCTGGTGAAACCGGTGAAGAGGCGGCCGTCCCCGTCCCCGAACATCATCCGCTCGCCGTCCCAGAAGGCGTTGTCATAGCCCCGTCCGAAGTGGACCTCGCCCAGCAGTGGGAGGCCGCGGGCGTCGATCGAGTCGCGCTGCAGCACCTCCCAGTAGAACTTGTAGGTGGCGCCGAGACCGTCGTAACCTTGGTCGGCGCTCTGGTCGGCGACCGGGGCCTGGCCCTCCGCGCGGAGGACCTTCGAGGCGTGGAGGTCCTGAAGGTGGTGGGCGTCGAAGATGGTCCGCTGCGGCCGGCCCGCGCCGGGGCCGGCGCGAGCCGGGGCCCGGGGCACGGACAGGGCGGCCAAGGTCGCCTGCTGGGCGAGCCGGGTACTGCGGATGGTGTGGTCGATATCGAGGGTGCGGATCGCCGCGTCGCGGTCCTCCGCGCTGCCGGTCCGCATCACGTGCTCGAACACGCCGGGCGGGACGATGAAGCAGGCGCACTTTCCGGTCATCCGGTGTTGTCTCCACAAGCCATGCCCGCCCCCCTCCGGCCGCACGCCGGTTCCGCGAATTATGACGGGCCGGGAGCAAGGGATCCAGCGCTGCGGGCATGGCCTTGGCCGCCTTCCGCGCCGGATGCCCGGCCGCCGGCCCGCAGGAGCACGGTTCCGGCGCCCGTTGCTCAGAGTGATGCGAATTCGGTCGGGATCCCTCTGCCTGGCGGGCGGGGCCGTCGCCCTGCTGGCGCTGGCCTGCTCCGGTGCGACCCAGGTCGCGGCCCCCGCCCCGCCGCCGGCAGCGGCCGCCACGCCGCCGATCTTGGTGCCCGAGCCAAGCCCCACACCGCCGCCCGCACCGGCGCCGGTATCCGCCCCGCCGCCGGCGGTGTGGGTGCAGCTCACCGCCTGGCACTACGGCGGGCTGGCGGTGCAGGTCCGCTCGAAGGCGCTCTGCACCCCCACCGTCACGCTCCCCGGCGGCAGGCAGATCCCCGGGCTTGGGGGCCAGCGCCGAGTCGGGCCGGACGGCTCACTGGTCTGGGGGTTCATCGGCCCCACGGCGGACCTGCCCGGGCCGGTCCACTACGTGGTCACCTGCGACCGCAACGGCCAGACGGCCATCGCCGAGGTCTGGGACGACGACCTCGACTCCTAACTGAACCTGAACCTAAGCTAGTCGAGGTTGATGGCGTCGCGCAGCTTCTCGAAGAAGCCCCGGGAGATCTTCTCCGGTTTGCCGGTGAGGCCGCCCACCTTCTTCAGCAGCGTCCTCTGCTCCGGCCCCAGATCCCTGGGCACCACCACCTGCGCCACCACGAACTGGTCGCCCCGGCGCCCGTTGCGGACGTGGGGCATCCCCTTGCCTGGCAGCCGGAAGGTCTGCCCGTACTGGGTCCCGGGCGGGATTGTCACCTCCACCGGACCGTCAACTGTGGGCACCTCGATCCGGTCCCCGAGGGCGGCCTGGACGATGTTGATGTGGAGCTCGTAGACCATGTCCTGCTCCTGGCGCCGCAACTGGGGATGCTGCTTGACCCGGAGCACGATGTAGAGATCGCCCGGAGGGCCGCCCCGGAACCCGGCCTCGCCCTCTCCGGTGAGCCGGATCTGGGAGCCGGTGTCCACCCCCGCGGGGATCTTGATCCGGAGCCGCTTGCGCCGCTCCAGCCGGCCCTGGCCCCGGCAGCCGGTGCAGGGTGACTCGAGGGTCCGTCCCTCACCCCGGCACGACGGGCAGGCGACGATGTTGACGACGCTGCCGAAGATCGACTGGGCCTGGCGGCGGACCTGGCCGGCACCGCCGCAGGCGGCGCACGTCGCAAAGCCGCTGCCCGGCTCCGCGCCATCGCCCGAGCACCGCTCGCAGCCGACCAGCCGGGGTACGTCGATCTCCTTGTCGGTGCCCTGGTACGCCTCCTCGAAGGCGATCGACAGGTCGTAGCGGAGATCGTCGCCGCGCGCGGCCGGAGCTCGGCCCCGCGCCCCGCCCCCGGCGCCACCGCCGAAGAATGTCTCGAAGATGTCGCCGAACCCGCCGAAGCCCTCGAACCCCGAGAAGCCGGAGCCGGCGCCCTGGTTGACGCCGGCGTGGCCGAACATGTCGTAGGAGCGGCGCTTGCCGGGGTCGGACAGCACCTCGTAGGCCTCGCCGCACTCCTTGAACCTCTCGATCGAGGCCGGGTCGTCGGGGTTGCGGTCGGGGTGGTACTGCATGGCCAGCTTGCGGAAGGCCCTCTTGAGGTCGTCGGCGGAGGCCTCCCGGGACACGCCGAGGATCTCGTAGTAGTCGCGCTTGACCGCCACAGAGGACCTAGTCGGGGAGCCGGGCCAGCTTCACCAGCGCCGGCCGCAGCACGCGGTCGTGCATGCGGTAGCCCCGGCGCAGCTCGATCACGACGGTGTCCTCGGGAAGCTCGTCGCTCGCCTCCGAACCCACGGCCTCGTGGAACTTGGGGTCGAAGGCCTGCCCCACCGCCTCGATCGGCTCCACGCCGACGCCGGCCAGCAGCTCCTCCAGCTTCTGCAGCGTCAGCCGGATCCCCTTCAGCCAGCCCTCGTCGACCTCCGCGGGGGTGTGGTCCAGGGCCAGACGGAGGTCATCCAGGACCGGCAGCAGGCGCTCGACCAGGGCCGCGCTGGCGTACTGGACGGTGTCCAGCTGGTCCTGGCGCGACCGCTTCCGGAAGTTCTCGAAGTCGGCGGCGAGGCGCAGGTGCCGGCTGTGCGCGACCTCGAGCTGGGATCTGAGCTCCAGGACCTGGTCGCCGGCCTCGCCAGCCGCCTCGGCGCGGGCCTCGGCAGCCGCCTCGGCGCGGGCCTCGGCGGCCGGCGTCCGGCCGTCGGAGGCGTGTTTCTTGGTTGCCATCGCCCTAACTTGATACCTCGATCTGGGCCCTGCTCAAACCCCGGCCCGGCGGCCCACTAACGGATCTCGGCCATCCGCTCGCTGGCGGCCCGGGCGACTGTGCGCAGCCGGCCCACCGTCTGGCTGTACGCCATCCGGGTCGGCCCCACCACGCCGAGCACGCCCTGGATCCGGTTGGAGGGTCCGTAGGTGGTCAGGACGACCGTGCACGAGCGGAGCTGGGTGGCCAGGTTCTCGGAACCGATCACGATCTGCATGTCCGAGCCGCCCACCAGCTGCTGGAGCAGGGTGGCCAGGTGCCTGGTCTCCTCCAGCACCTCCAGCACCTCCTGCAGGCGCGAGGAGTCAGCGAACTCGGGCTGCCGGAGCAGGTTGCGGACGCCGTCGTGGACGACCAGCGTGCCCGTGCCCTGCTCGAAGACCTCCAGCGTCTCCTCCAGGCGGGTCAGGATCTCCCTCTCCAGCCCCTCACCGAGCCGGCGCCGGCGCAGGCCCACCTCATCCCGATCGCGGCCCGCCAGCTCCCGGTTGACCTTGTTGGCGAGCCGGGACAGGGTGGCCTGGTCGGTCGGTATCGCCACCGAGAGCACCTGCTGCCGGATCAGGTTGCCTTCGACGAGCAGGATCATCAGCACCTCGGAGGGTTCCAGCGAGACCAGGTCGACGTGCTTGATCCGGGCCTGGGGACCGTGGGGGGCGCTGACCACGGCCGCGTTCTGGGTCACGCGGGCCAGCGTGGTGGCAACCCGCTCGACCAGCGCCTGGGCGTCGGCCGGCGCCCCCTTCATCTGCTCATCGATGAACGCAGCCACCACCGCCGGGACGACCTCCAGGTCCATCAGGAAGTCCACGAAGTAGCGGTATCCGCGGTCTGTGGGAACGCGCCCCGCCGACTTGTGCGGCTGGACCAGGTAACCGAGATCGGCCAGGTCGGAGAGCTCGTTGCGGATGGTGGCCGAGCTGAGGTTCAGAAAATGGCGTGAGGCCAGCATCTGGGAGCCGATCGGCAGCGCCGTGATCGTGAACTCCCGGACGACCGCCTTGAGGATGTCCTGCTTGCGCGGTTGCATGTTTGGCACTCCCAGGTGGAGGGTGCCAAGTCTACAAGACGGCCATCGCGATCTGGTTGTGGAGATCCAGGCCCCGCCGGGTGGGCACGTAGCGGCCCCCCCGGCGGCTGATCAGCCCGGCCGCCTCCAGGTCGGCCAGCGGACGCTCGAAGCCGGCGGCCGGAACCACCCCGGTCAGCTTGCGCAGACCCAGCATCAGGGCCTCGGCCCGGGCCCGCTCGGGGACCAGCTCCTCCCCGTCCGCCCGCACCTCGGGCGCTGCCCTGATGTAGGCGGCGGGGCG
>JBBSHA010000195.1:0-4757 GCA_038253595.1 Candidatus Dormibacterales bacterium | reverse complement strand
TGCTGGCCGGCTGCGGGGCGCCCGGCGGCGGGCGCAGCCAGGCCGACCAGGACCGCGACGGCAGGACCCTGGCGGCCGCCATCCAGGGCGCCGACCGCCAGGGGGTCGGCTTCGACATGGACGAATCGCTGGTCCTGAGCGGAGGCGATGTGCCGGCCGGCAAGGCCGTCCGGATCCACGCCACGGTCCAAGGTGGCAGCCTGCGCGGAGGCAACGCCCGGCTGGTGTACAGGATCGAACAGGGCCGCAAGCACCTGGAGTACGACATGGTGCTGGCCGATTCCAGCCTCTACGTGAGGCCCCATGGAGGCGGCGGCTGGAAGGTGGCGCCGCTGGCCGCCTCCACCGCGCTGCTCCCCGCCCTCCGCCTGGCGCTTATCCGGGAGAGCGTGCTGCTCGCCAGCGACGTGGGCGGCTACTCGCTGGGCCACGTCAAGGCCGGCTTCGCCCACCAGTTCAAGGTCCGGCCCGCGGCCGACCAGCTCGAGCAGCTGGAATCAGTGCCGCTGACCGGCAGCGCGGAGACCAGCTTCCTGAAGACGGCACGGGGCGAGCTGGACGTCTTCCTGGCCGTGCCCGGCGACAAGTTGGGCCGGGTGGAGGTCCACCTCACCGGGATCGACCCCGGCAACGGCACCCGGCAGACCATCGCCAACAGCGTCGATTTCCACCCGACCCGGATAGGCCCCATCGAGGCGCCGGCGGGTGCCACGCCGGCCGGCCCGGGCGAGATCTTCACCTGAGGCCGCTGCCCTGAGCCTCTACGCCGAGGTGGCGGTCGAGGCCGGCCGGACGCTCGAGCACGCGACGTACACCTATTCGGTGCCGGAGGGCATGGAGGTGGTGCCGGGCCACCGGGTCTGGGTGCCCTTCGGGCCCCGAGGCTCGTACGGCTACGTCGCCGCCGTCCACGCCGACGACCCCGGGATCGGCGTCAAGGACGTCGAGCGCGCCGATCCCGAGCCCCTGCTGCTGCCCCACCAGGTGGAGCTGGCCCGGCTGGTCGCCGGCCACTACTGGGCCCCGCTGATCGACTGCCTGCGGGCGATGGTGCCCCCCCGCATCCGCACCGGACGGTCGAGCGGGGCCGGGCCCTCCGCCCGCCAGACCCGGTACAGCCGGCTCCTGGACCACGCCCGGCCGCGGGGCCCGGCCCAGCCCGCTCCCCGGCTCACCCCGTACCAGGCGCGGGCCCTGGTGGTGATCGGGGAGCAGCGGGCGGTCCTGCTCCACGGTGTGACCGGGAGCGGCAAGACCGAGGTCATGATGGCGGCGGCGGCGGCGGCCATCGGGGGCGGCCTGCGAGTGCTGGTGCTGGTGCCCGAGATCGCGCTCACGCCCCAGCTGGTGGGCCAGTTCGCGCAGCGGCTCGGGGTGCCGATGGCGGTCCTCCACAGCCGGCTCACCGAGCTGGAGCGGGCACAGCAGTGGTGGCGGGCGCGGCGAGGCCAGGTCGACCTGGTGATCGGCAGCCGCTCAGCGGTGTTCGCCCCCATCCCCCGGCTGGGCCTGGTCTGCGTCGACGAGGAGGGCTCGTCCGCGTACAAGCAGGACCGCACCCCCCGCTACGAGGCGGGCTGGGTGGCTCGCCGCCTCGCGCTGGCCACCGGGTCCACGCTGGTGCTGGCCTCCGCCACCCCCGCGGTGGCCACGTACCAGGAGGTGGCCGCGGGCACCCTGGCGCTCGCCGAGCTGCCGGTCAGGGTCCGGGGTACGGCCGCTCCCATCGAGCTGGTGGACATGCGGGACGAGTCGACCCGGGGGCGACGGCTGCCGCTCAGCCGGCCGCTGCTGGAGACGGTGGAGCGGGCCTTGGCGGACGGGGAGCAGGCCATCCTCTTCCTGAACCGGCGCGGCGCCGCCACCTTCGTTCTCTGCCGCGACTGCGGCCGGTCGGTGCAGTGCCCGCAGTGCTCGGTCTCGATGGTCCAGCACCCGGAGCTGGACGCGCTGGCCTGCCACTACTGCGGCCACTCCCGGCCCCCGCCGGCCCACTGCCCCTACTGCGGATCACGCCAGATCAAGGGCCTGGGCCTGGGCACCCAGCGGCTGGAGGGGTTGGTCCGCCGACTCTGGCCCCACGCCCGCGTGCTCCGGCTCGACAGCGATGTGACCCGGGGCACTGACGCCTACTTCGAGATCTTCGAGGCGTTCGCGGGCGGCCGCGCCGACATCCTGGTCGGCACCCAGCTGGTGACGCGCGGCTTCGATCTCGACGGGGTGAGCGCCGTGGGGGTGGTCGACGCCGACCTCCCCCTCCACTTCCCGGACTACCGGTCGGCCGAGGCCACCTTCGCGCTGGTGACGCAGGTCGCCGGCCGGGCCGGGCGCAGCGGGCGGCCGGCCCGGGTGGTGGTCCAGACCTCGAACCCCGACCACTACAGCCTGCGCCACGCCCGGTCCGGCGACTATGCCGCCTTCTACCGCGACGAGCTGCCGTCCCGGCAGGCCTTCGGTTTCCCTCCGTACGCTGAGATCGCCGTGTTGACGTACAGCCACGAGGACGCCGAGCGAGCGGCGGCCACGGTTCGCGAGGCGGCCGACGAGTTGGCCGCCGCCCTGCTCCGGGAGCGGGTGGAAGGGGTCCGCCTGATGGGGCCCTCGCCGGCCTTCATTCACCGGCTGCGGGGCGACTACCGCTGGCAGCTCACCCTCAAGGGCCAGGGTCTGGAGCGGGTGCGCGGGCTGGCCCCCCGCGGTCGCGGCTGGTCGTACGACGTGGACCCGGTGACGTGATGGAGCCGGCCTGGGTGCTCGTCCACTCACCGTTGGTGGGGCCCCTGACGTGGCGCCGCGTGGCCGACGAGCTGGCCCGCCGTGGCCATGACGTCCTGGTGCCCGAACTGTCGCCGCCCCTGCGCGTGCACCGGCCGTACTGGCTAGAGTACGCGCTGGAGGTGGCGGGGGCGATCTCGGCCGTGCCCGCCGGCCGGCCCGTGATCCTGGTCGGGCACAGCAACTCCGGCATCCGGCTGCCCTCCTATCCGCCAGGAGGCCCACCGGCCGGTGACGGCCTACCTGCTGGTCGACGCCGGGCTGCCCGAGCGCAACCTCAGCGGCGCCGCCTTGGCCTACCTGGAGCAGCGCCGGACGCAGGCCCGCGAGGGGGTGGTCGACCCCTGGTCGGATGAGGAGTTGAGCCCGGCCCTGCCCGACCCGGTGCTGCGCCGCCAGTTCGTGGCCGAGCTGCAGCCGTGGCCGCTCAGCTTCTTCGAGGAGCAGGTGCCGGTCTTTCCCGACTGGCCCGACGCCTCCTGCGGCTACATCCGGTTCACGGCCAGCTACCCCGAGGCGGTGGCCCGGGCCGAGGCCGAGGGCTGGCCGGTGATCCGCTTCGACGGCGCCGATCACTTTCACATGCTGGTCGACCCGTTCGCCGTGACCGAGGCGCTGCTGGAGCTGCGCGAGCGGCTGCGCGGCTAGCAGGCTGAGGGCCGGCCAGGGGCCCCGTTAGAATTCCGAGCGTGGCGGTGAGAGACATCCTCGGGTTCGACCAGCCGGTCCTGCGCGAGAAGGCGAAGAAGGTTTCCCGGGTGGACGGCTCGATCGTGCGCCTGCTCGACGACCTCGCCGAGACCATGTATGCCGCCCCCGGCGCCGGCCTCGCCGCCAACCAGATTGGAGTCCCGCTCCGGGTCTGCGTCGTGAAGGGCGACGACAACCAGCACTGGGGCCTGGTCAATCCGCTCCTGGTCAAGGGCGCCGGCGAGCAGGTCGGCTACGAGGGCTGCCTCAGCTACCCCGGCTGGGTGGGGGAGGTGGCGCGCTACGAGTCGGTGGTGGTCAAGGGCCTCAACCGCAAGGGACGGGAGGTGCGGATAAAGTCCGCCGGCTTCACCGCGCGCGCCTTCCAGCACGAGCTCGACCACCTGGACGGCATTCTCTTCACCGACCGGCTGACCGACCTCGCCACGCTGCGCCGGGTCGAGGAGTTCGAGGCCCGGCTGGAGTCGGAGACCCACGAGCAGGCCGAGGCCCTACGGGCCTGACGTTCGTCGGTACGGCGGCGTTCGCCGTGCCCTCGCTGCGAGCCCTGCACCGGGCCGGCCACCGGATCGACCTGGTGCTGACCCAGCCCGACCGGCCCGGCCACCGGCTCCGGCCGACGCCGCCGGCGGTGAAACCGGCCGCTGCCAAGCTGGGACTGGAGGTGTTTCAGCCGGACCGGATCGGCGCCCAGGAGACGGTGGCCCGGCTGCGCGCCGCCGCCCCCGACCTGGTGGTGGTGGTGGCCTACGGCCAGATCATCCCGCCTTCGGTCCTGGAGATGCCGGCGCGGGGCGTTGTCAACGTCCACGGCTCGCTGCTGCCCCGCTGGCGGGGGGCGGCGCCGGTCGCCCACGCGATTCTCGCGGGCGACTCCCGCACGGGCGTCACGATCATGCGGATGGACGAGCAGCTCGATCACGGCCCGATCCTGGCGACGGCGGCGACGGAGATCGGTGCCGCCGAGGACGCGGCCGGCCTGACCGCCCGCCTGGCGGTGCTCGGCGCGGGCCTGCTGGTCGAGACTCTGGCGGACCTCGACGGCCGCGTGGCCCGCGCCCAGGACCACGTGGCGGCGACCCGGGCCCCCAAGCTCAGCCGCGCCGACGGCGAGGCGGACTGGGGACTGCCGGCGGTCACCATCGACCGCATGGTCCGGGCCTTCACCCCATGGCCCGGGGTGACCCTGCCCTGGAGTTGGGGGGGCGGCGGGGAGCGTATCAAGGTGCTTCGGGGCCGCCTCGGCGGCCACCACGGCGGCGAGCCGGGAT
>JBBSHA010000194.1:0-4830 GCA_038253595.1 Candidatus Dormibacterales bacterium | reverse complement strand
CTACCGGGACCGGCGACGGGGACCAGCTGGACCCGGTCCCGATAGGCGACGGCGACCGCGCTGTTGCTGGTCCCGAAGTCGATGCCGTACGCGATCGGAGTGGCGGGCAGGGTCATGGGGCGGGACGCGCATCATATGGCCTGCGCAAAGTGCACGCAGAACAACAACAATTGACAGGAATCCTATAACCTTTCCACAGTGAACGTGATGCAGAGGCCAGCCCTGCGCGGCCGTTACGCGCCCGTCCTCGCCCAGGCCGACGCCGAGGGCCTGTCGGTCGCCACCGCCACTCGCTGGATCCACGTCTACTCCAGCCTCATCTCGACGCTGCTGTTCGAGTGGTCGGAGGGGGCGTTCGGGCTGGCCAGCGCCCAGGACGTCCACCAGGAGATCCCCCGCCTCGAGGCTCACCTGGAGCATTGGCGGTCGGCGCGCCGGCGGCTTCTCGACGAGTCCAGCCCCGGCCGCGCCGCCATCTAAGCACTCCCCGGCCGGGGTGGGCGCGGACGTGACCGACAGCGCCGGCCGCGTCCGCGACTACTACGGGGTCCGCGCTGAATCCGAGTGGCACCGGCTGGCGGTGCCCTTCGACGGCGAGGTGGAGTGGGAGCTGCACCGGCGCGCCTTCGAGCACTGGCTGGCCCCGGGGGCCCGCGTGCTCGACCTCGGCGGAGGCCCGGGCCGCTGGGCGATCTGGCTGGCCCGGCGCGGCCATCCGGTGGTCCTGGGCGACCTGTCGCCGGTCCAGTTGGCGATCGCCCGCCGGGAGGCGGCGGCCGCCGGCGTCGCCCTCGAGGCGGTGATCGAGGTGGATGCGCGCGACCTCTCGGGGTTCCCCGACGCGAGCTTCGACGTCGTGCTCGCGCTCGGCCCCTTCTATCACCTGGTGGCGGCGGCGGACCGGGCCCGGGCGGCCTTCGAGGCCTGGCGGGTGCTGCGGCCGGGGGGCCGGTTCTTCGCGACCGTCATGGCCCGCTATGCCTGGATGCTGGGGGTGCTGTTCGAGGCCGGCTCCAGCCGGCTCGACGACGTCCGCCGCCTGCTCGCGGAGGGCGTGTACCGGGACCCGTCTCCCGGCCGGTTCACCGAGGCCTACCTGCACCGGCCGGAGGACGTGGTGCCGTTCTTCGAGGGGACCGGGTTTACCACCCGGCAGCGGATGGCGTCGCAGGGATTCCTGAACCTGGTCCAGGGCGAGGTGGCGGCGCTCCGGGAACGTGACGAGGCGGCCTGGGAGGCGCTGCTCGACCTGGCCTACGCGCATGCGGGCGATCCCTCGATAGCCGGCCTGGCCGGTCACCTCCTGTATGTCGGAGAGCGGACGGCTCCGGCCACCGGTCCCCCAACCGGTCCCCATTGATGTGAGCGCTCCCCACAGCCGGCCCGGCGTGATGCTGCCCGGGGGCCTGCCGATGGCCGATGCCGAAGCGCTGGCGCGGGAGGCGGAGGCCGCCGGCGCGGAGGCGGTTTGGATTGCGGACGTGCGCCGCGAGCCCTACCTGTCGAGCGCGGCGGCGATCGCCGGGACGGTGACCGCCGAGGTCGGCACCAACGTGGCCGTCGCCTTCTCGCGCTCGCCGGCGGCCACCGCCCAGGCGGCGTGGGACCTCGCCCGCTGGAGCGGCGGACGGTTCGTGCTCGGCCTGGGAAGCCAGGTCCGGGGCACCCTGGAGAACCGATTCGGGGTCAGTGCCGAGCACCCGGGCCCGATGCTTCGTGACTACGTGAACGCGGTGCGCGGCTGCTTCCGCGCCTACCGAGAGGGTCACGGCCGCTACGAGGGCGACTTCTACCGGATCCGTCAGCCGGTGTTCATGCCCGGCGTCGACGCCGGCTGGCCGGAGCCGCCGATCTACGTGGCGGGCGTCAACCCGGTGATGGCGGGCATCGCCGGCGAATGCGCGGACGGGTTTGCCGCCCACATGTTCTCAACCGAGGCCTACCTGGACCAGGTCGTGCGCCCGGCGCTCGCGGAGGGGGCGAAGCGGGCGGCCCGGGAGCCACCGGTCGTGCTGCTCTCCGTGGTGGTCGCCCCGGATCGGGAGAGCCTGGCCCGGCAGATGACCGCCTACACGGTGCCGGGCTACCGGCGGGTCCTGGACCACGCCGGCCTGGGGGAGGAGGCGGACGCCATCCTGAAAGCGCTCGCCGAGCGCCGCCGCGGTGACGCCCAGCGCCTGGTCGACGAGAGGGTGCTCGACCTGCTGGCGGTGGTGACGCTCGAGGATCTCGCCGCAGGCGTTGCGCGCTGGGCGCCGCACGCCGACCGGATTGCCCTCAGCGTGCCCTGGTTCGGGGTACCCGATGCCGAGCAGGCGGTGATCTTCCGGGCGCTGCTCGCCGAGCTCGAGAGGCTCCGGTTGTCGTGGTGACCCGGTTCGTGATCGCCGACGACCTGAGCGGCGCCGCCGATGCCGGCGTCCGCTTCGGCGGCCGGGGTCCGGTCAGCGTCGGTTTTGCACCCGGCAGCCCGTGGGCCGAGGACGCCGGGGCCGCCGGCCTGCAGGTGTGGGACACCGAGACCCGGGGCGCCCTCCCGGCGGCGGCGGCCCGGGCGGTCGAGGCCGCCTGCGCCGCGCTGGTGGCCCTCGCCGGACCCCGGCCGGCGGTCTTCAAGAAGGTGGACTCCACGCTGCGGGGCCCGGTCGGTGCGGAGTTGGAGGCGGCTCGGGCCGGGCTCGGGCGGCAGCGGGTGCTGCTGGCGCCGGCGCTGCCCGAGCAGGGCCGGACCGTGGTCGGGGGAGTGCTCCACGTGGACGGCGTAGCCGGCGCCCGGGCGGGGGCGGGTCTCGGGCCGGGCGTGGTCGAGGTGGGCCTCGCCGAGGTGCGCTCGGGCGCCGACTTCCTGGCTGGGGCGGGGGCGCGGTTGATCGTGGTGGACGCGGCCGGCGAGCGCGACCTGGACCTGGTCGCGCGGACGCTGGCCGGCCACCCCGAGGTGCTGGCGGCGGGTTCCGCGGGACTGGCCGGGGCGCTCGCGCGGCTGGCGCCGGACCGCGGCCTGGCCCGGCCGGTGCCGCGCTCCCCCTGGGTGGTGGTCACGGTCGGCAGCACCCACCCCCGGGCCGTGGAGCAGCTCCGGCTGCTGCGGGCGGCCGGCCCCGCGGGAGTGGTGATCGTGGATGAGCCGGCCGGACGGGCGCCATCCCCGGAGGCGCGCCTGGCCGACCTCGGACGGCGCACCGCGGCGACCCTGGCCGGGCTGCCCGCGTCCTCCGCCGTGGTTGCCAGCGGGGGGGCCACCGCACTCGCCGTCTGCCGGGCCCTGGGCGCGGTCGGCCTGCGCCCGATGGGCGAAGTCCTGCCGGGCCTGCCCTGGAGCCACATCGGCGGGGGCGAACGGGTGCTGGTCACCAAGGCCGGAGGCTTCGGGGCCCCGGAGGCGCTGCTGGACGCGGTGCGCCGGCTGACGGCGCCGGCCGGGCTGCTCGCGCTTGGCTGAGCCGCCGGTCGCGATCACGATGGGGGACCCGGCGGGGATCGGGCCCGAGATCTCGGCCCTGGCGCTGGCGGCCGCCCGGCCCCCCAGGCGGGCAGTGGTGGTCGGCGACGCCGAGCGGCTGGAGGCGGGGCTGGAGATCGCCGCCCGGGCCGGCCGACTGGGGGGCCGCCGGGGCCAGATCAGGGTGATCCCGGAGCCGGGCCAGGCCCTCTGGGCGGAGGGCGTGGTCAACGTGGTCGACCTCGCCAACGTCGCCTCGGGGATGGCGTGGGGCGAGCTCTCGGCCGAAGCCGGCCGGGCCGGCTACGAGTACCTCGAACGGGGGGTCGCCCTGGCGAGCGCGGGTACGGTGTCAGCTCTCTGCACCGCCCCCATCAACAAGGAGGCCTGGCGGGACGCGGGGGTGCTCCACCCGGGCCACACCGAGGCCCTGGCCGCCCTCACCGGCACCATCGGCTTCGCCATGATGCTCGTCAACCAGCAACTGCGCGTGGTTCACCTGTCCACCCACGTCAGCCTGGTGGAAGCGGTGGCGCGGGCGACCAGCGAGCGCTGCCTCACCTGCATCGACCTCGCCGAGCGCTTTCTGCGCGAGCGCGCCGGCATCGCGCGGCCTCGGATCGCGGTCGCGGGGATCAACCCTCACGCGGGTGAGCACGGCCTGCTGGGCGGCGAGGACTCAGAGCGGCTGCTGCCGGCGGTGGAGCGGGCCCGGGCGGCCGGCTGGGACGTGAGCGGGCCCTGGCCGCCGGATACCGTCTTCGCGCGGGCCGCGTCGGGCGAGTTCGACGCGGTGATCGCCGCCCACCACGACCAGGGCCACATCCCGATCAAGATGCTCGGGCTGGACACGGGCGTTAACGTGACGGTGGGTCTGCCCATCGTGCGCACGTCCGTCGATCACGGCACCGCCTTCGACATTGCCGGCACCGGCCGCGCCCGCCCCGCCAACCTGCTCGCCGCGCTGGGGCTGGCCGAGGCACTGGCCGCTGGCCAGCCCGGCGGCTGATCGCGAGGGGAAGCGGCGCCCGCCCTCGGCCCGGGCCCGCCGAGCGCCCGTTAGTATGCCCGGGGAGCCGGCGACCCGGCACCGCGCCGCTGTAGCTCAACCTGGCAGAGCAGGGGACTTTTAATCCCAAGGTTGGGGGTTCGATTCCCCCCGGCGGCACCACCCTGGACCATCGGCGTCGCCGCGCCCCCAAGTCCGCAAGTGCGGACGAGCTCCGGCGCGGCCGGCGCGGCAACTTTGCTAGAGTCCAGCGGTCTTTGTCAGGTACCTGAGCGGTATCCAGCTTTCGTTCTCACTCCGTGCTCAGGTCAAGCCGGTCCCGTCGGGGGTAGTGGATCGGCCCAAGGAGGAGCAACGTTTTGGTTCATGTTCTGCGTGT
>JBBSHA010000193.1:0-4859 GCA_038253595.1 Candidatus Dormibacterales bacterium | reverse complement strand
CCGCAGAAAGGGATCGAGCGTTTTGTTCACGCAGCCGGCCATGTGCAGCGCCAACGGCCGGACACTTGGTTCGTGCTGGCCGGTCAGGACTACAGCTCGCACCGTGAATACCTGCACCGGATCCAACGCGACATCGCAAACTCCGCAATTCCGCGCGGTCAATTCGTCATGGCCGGCCCGACGGACAGCCCCGAAGAGCTCTATCCAGCGTTCGACCTCATGGTCATCACGTCGCCCCAACGGTCGGAGGGAACGCCGACGACCGTACTGGAGGCGATGGCCTGTGGCCTTCCGGTCGTTTCCACCGACGCTGGAGGAGTTCGCGACGTGGTTGAGGACGCAGTAACCGGCCTGATCGTGCGCTCCCTGGACCCAGGTGTTGTGGCGGCCGCCGTCCTGCAGCTGATGGGAGACTCGAGCTTGCGAGCTCAGATGGCAATCGCGGCGCGCCGAATGGCAACACTCAAGTATGACGTCTCGGTCTGTGCGGACGTCCATGTGAAAGCCTTCAGCGCCGCTATGGCGGCGCGAAACTGGCCCACAACGGTCGGCCGTTCTCGGGAGACCGTATGAGTTCGCCGGAGCCCAAGCAACAGGTCAAGGAATACTGGGAGCAGCACCCCTGCGGCGCCGCTGACGCTCCGGTCACAGCCGGCACGGATGAGTTCTTCGAGAGTACCGAGGTCACCCGAGCGCAGCGGGACGACTTCATGGACGGCATCATCCACTTCGGCCGGTACCGGTCGAAGTCTGTTCTCGAGGTGGGCTGCGGCATTGGCACCGACCTGAGCAGATTCGCGAGGGCTGGCGCGCGGACGTTCGGTGTCGACATCACCCACCGGGGAGCGCAACTTTCTCGAGATCGGCTTGTAGCCGAAAGTTTGCCAGGCGAGGTCATTATCAGCGACGCCGAACACCTGCCGTTCGCAAGCAACACCTTCGACCTCGTCTATTCATGGGGCGTCATCCATCACACCCCTGATACCCGACGGGCGGCGGCGGAGATGATGAGAGTCTGCCGGCCGGGCGGACAGATCATCACGATGGTGTACAATCGGCGATCGCTCGTTGCGGCGCAGGCGTGGCTGGTCTATGGTCTCGCCCGGGGCAGGCCGTTCAGTCCTGCCAGCCGGCTGATCGCTGAGAAGCTGGAAAGCCCAGGAACCAAGGTATTCACCCGGCAGGAAGCACACCTGCTGTTCCGCACCCTTGACGAGAGGTCAGTGCATACCGTAGTTACCAGCTGGGATCTCCGGCTCGGACGGCGCCGCTTCCTGCCACGCATCCTGAGGAGTGTGGTCCCCTCGAGATTCGGTTGGTTCATGGTCATCCAGGGAGTTAAAAGCTAGTCCTGCCTCCATCCCTCAAACGCGTTTTGCGGAGGATTCTGCCACGCTCGGTTCGACCCAAGCGCATAGTCGCCGGTCCCCTTCGCGGACATCGCATGGTTACGTCATGGCACGATTACCCGGCCGGCTTGCTTGGATACACGGAACGATCCCTCCTGGCCTGGTTTGAGCAAAACGTGCGACGGACGGAAACCTGGATCGACGTCGGCGCCCACTATGGCTACACCGCTCTCGCGCTGTGCAGGTTGGTGGGACCGAGCGGGCACATCTACGCGTTCGAGCCGGTTCTCTCGACTGCCGCACACCTGGCCGCGACGCGCCGTCTCAACGGCCTCGATCAGCTCCATATCATACCGCTGGGGCTGTCTGACACTGGCAATATCAGTCCTGTGGAAGCAGGGCTGGTGCGCGGCATGGCGGAGCATCGCCGCCTCGATCACCACGTCACGGATACGATTCATGTGGTCGCGCTGGACCAAGTGTGGGACGGGCTCGCCGCCGGGAAGCGGGAGGTCCATGGAGTGAAGATCGACATCCAGGGCATGGAGCTGAAGGCCCTGAAAGGCATGCAGGCGATCCTCAGGTCGGCTCGGCCCAAGCTGGCAATCGAATTCCACCCCGGGGTGGACCGCAGCGACCTCCTGAGCCTTCTTCAGAACTGCGGGTATGACGCGGTGGGCAGACCGATAGCGCCGCCATCCACGGAGCGAGAGCCATCCTATGCCGATGACCGTACGTACATTTTCACGCCCCGCGACAAGATCGTCGAGAGCTGAGACGTCGTGTTCTCGATGGGGCAGCGGCCGCTTGCGTCCGAGTACCATCAGGATCTGGACGTGAGAACAGCCGTTGTGCCGGAGTAAGGGTGACGTACGGCTCGCGTACCTGAGTATCTACGACCCCTGGGACGTCCAGGCGTGGTCAGGACTCACCACATACATGGGCAACGCGCTGGCGCAGGCAGGCCTGGACATCGACAGGGTCGGTCCTCTCCGGCAGCGCTCAGGCCTATTTCTTAAAGCCAAGCAGCTGCTGTATCGCGAGCTGCTGCACAAGCGCCACATGCGTGACTGGGAGCCGCAGATCCTGGCCGGCTACAGAACGCAGGTCCTCAAGGCAATCTCGCGACTGAGTCCGGACGTACTGTTCTGCCCTGGCAACAGCCTGCCGGCCATCGCGGATGTCGCGTCCTCGATCCCGATCGTCGCCTGGTGCGACGCGACCTTCGCCTCACTGGTCAACTATTACCCGGCCGGTGGGCCAGGAGACGTGCACGCGCCCGGGTTCTGCAACCTGTCGAGCGAGGCGCTCTCACTCGGGATGGAGGGGGAGGGCACGGCAATGCGGAAATGCGCGCTGCTTGTCTTCACATCCACCTGGGCCGCTGAATCGGCCGTCGACTGCTATGGCGTCGACCCGGCGCGAATTCGCATCGTGCCCTTTGGAGCCAACCTGCCGCAGGAGGCCGATCCCGAGCAGGCCTCGCAGATTGTGACGGCAAGGCCTGGGGACGGGTGCCGCCTGCTCTTTCTCGGCGGCGAATGGGGGCGCAAGGGCGGTCCCATGGCCGTTCGGGTGGCGGCCGAGCTCAATCAGCAGGGACTGCGCACGGACCTGATCGTGGCCGGCTGCAATCCGCCGGGCCCGTTGCCGCCCTTCGTCAGGGTGCTAGGCTTCATCTCCAAGGCGGCGCCGGAAGGCGAGCAGGCGATCGCCGAGCTGCTGGCGACGTCGCATTTTCTGATCCTCCCCTCGGGGGCCGACTGCACGCCGGTCACGATCTCGGAAGCCGGCTCACGGGCGCTTCCGGTTCTGGCGCGGAGCACCGGCGGGATCCCTGACGTCCTGCGCGACCACGAGAACGGCATGCTGTTTCCTGTCGAGGCCACCGTCGAGGACTGGGCGGTGCGGGCGCTCGAGTGTCTCAGCGATCGGCAGGCATATGAGGCGCTCGCTACGTCCACCTTTCAGGGCTACCGGGAGCGGCTCAATTGGAAGCGGAACGGGGAGCTGGTGGCCGGCTACATCCGCCAGCTCATCTCAGGCCGCCTCAGCGGCGACCCCGCTCGTCGTCAGGCTTGGCGGCGGTTGACGACGTGAGGTGACGCGACCTGCGGCGACCGTCGTGGTTCCGACCCGGAACCGCGGCGATCTGATCACCGGGACGTTGCAAGCGCTGCTAGCCAGCGATCATCCCGACTTCACGCTCCTGGTCGTGGACCAGAGCACTGATGACCGCACCCACCGCAGCGTGGCGGCGACGGCGCGGGGGGACTCGCGGGTTCTCGTCGCGTCAACGGCGACGATTGGAGTATCCGCTGCACGGAACCTGGGTGTCAAGCTGGCGGCCACCGAGGTGGTCGCCTACACCGATGACGACTGCATCGTCGATCGGGGCTGGCTCGCTGCCATCCTGGACGAGTTCGAGAATCCCGTGATCACAGCTGTCTACGGACGCCAGCTGCCCTGGGAGGCCGGACCCAGGACCGGCACCGAGACGGGGGTGAAGGCGGATATGAAGCGAAGGGAGTATACGAGCCGCATCCCCCCCTGGTACGTCGGCCATGGCGGGAACATGGCCTTCCGTCGCGCCGACCTACTCGCGGTGGGCGGCTTCGATCCTCTTCTGGGTGCTGGTGGCTTTTTCGGCTCGAATGAGGACGGCGACATCGCGTACCGGCTCCTGGCCTCCGGCCGGCGCGTCGTCTACACGCCCAAAGCGCTTGACTTCCACAAGCACTGGAAGACCTGGCCGGCTCGACGGCAGATGGAGCGTGCGTATGGCGTTGGAACGGGCGCGCAGTGTGCGAAGTACATTCGCTGCGGGGATCTCTACGCCATCAGGCTCTTTGCCGCCTGGACCTGGTGGCTTGGCGTGCGCCGGATGGGTGCTGGTCTGCTCAAGTTCCGTAGCCCCCGGCCGATGTACCTGGCCTACTGCCAGCTCGTGTACCCCTGGCTCGGCGTCTGGAGGTCGCTTCGCTGCCAGGTGGACCGACGGACGATGCTCTATGTGGAGAGGTGAGGGGCCGGGGGCCTGGATGCCCGTCCTGCTCTACCACAGGGTGGTGCCCAAACCGCCGGGCCGCGATCCGTACCGGAACTTCGTCAGCACCGCGTTCTTCGAAAGTCACCTGCGCTGGCTCCGAGCGCGCGGGTCGACCGGGATCATCCTTTCCCAGCTCGCCGCTGCGCTGGACGGCGCCATACAACTTCCGAGCCGATCAGTCGCCATCACCCTGGATGACGGCTACCTGGACAATCACAGCTTCGCTCTCCCACTGCTGCGACGTTATGGTTTCCCTGCCACCATTTTCCTGGTGGCTGATGCTGTGGGCGGCGACTCCTCCTTCGATCAGGAATACGGCTACCAGCCTGCTCCCATGCTCGGGCCGCGCGAGATCAGGGAGATGGCCGCCGCCGGGATTGAGTTCGGCTCACACTCGCGCAGGCACCCGAACTCCCTCACCCGGCTTTCGGACCACGCGCTGCGAGACGAGGTTGAGGGTT
>JBBSHA010000192.1:0-4904 GCA_038253595.1 Candidatus Dormibacterales bacterium | reverse complement strand
GGGGCCGGCAAGACCACCCTCCTCAACGCCGTCTCGGGGGTGCTCCGGCCCGCCTCCGGGACGATCCGGCGGGAGGGCCGGGTGGGCCAGGTGCCGGAGGGCCGCCAGCTGTTCGCCGACATGACGGTCGAGGACAACCTGCGGGTCGGGGCCTGGGCGGTCCGGGATCGCGACCCGGCCCGGATGTACGCGCTCCTGCCCCAGTTGGGTCAGCTCCGGCGCCGCCTCGCCGGTACGCTCTCCGGCGGCGAGCAGCAGATGGTGGCGGTGGGCCGGGCCCTGATGGGGCGGCCCGACCTGCTGGCCGTGGACGAACTCTCCCTGGGGCTGGCGCCGATCGTGGTCCAGCAGCTGGCGGGGCACCTCACGGAGCTGAACCGGGATCAGGGCACGGCCATCCTGCTGGTGGAGCAGAACGCGCGGCTGGCTCTCGACCTCTGCCCCCGGGCCTATGTGCTGGAGGCGGGGCGGGTGGCCCTGGAGGGCACCTCCGCCGACCTCCGCCGGAGCGACGCCATCCAGGCCGCCTACCTGGGCGGGGCGGTCGAGACGGAGCGGGCTGCCCCGGCGTGATCACGCTCCTCAACCTGCTCCTGACCGGGGTCGCCACCGGCTGCGCGTTCGCCCTGGTGGCGACCGGCTTCGTCACCATCCACCGGGTGACCCGGGTGGTCAACTTCGCCCAGGGCGGGTTCGCGGTGGTGGCCGGCTACATCACCTTCTCGGCGCTGCGGGCGGGCCTGCCCCACGGCCTCTCCGAGCTGGCCGCGATCCTGGTCGCGGCGCTGGTGGGGGTGGCCGTGGGCCTGGTCACGATCGGCCGCCGGGGCACGCCGGCGCTGGCCTCGCTGATCATGACGATCGGGCTCGGGATCGCGCTCTACGCGGTCGAGATCGTGGTCTGGGGCGACCAGCCGGTCCAGTTCGAGGGCCTGCCCGGCCTGGTTGCCGCCGGCTCGCTGACCCTGCCCCGCCAGTACCTGCTGATCATCGTGGTGACGGCGCTCGCCTTCGCCGGCCTGGGCGTCTTCTTCGCCCGCACCTACCTGGGCAAGGTCTTCACCGCCTGCGCCAGCAACCCCTTCGCGGCCCGGCTGGCGGGCGTGGACGTGACCCGGATCGGGATCGCCGCCTTCGGACTCGGCGGCGCGCTCGGCGGGCTGGCCGGAGTGCTCCTGATCCCGCTCCGGTCGCTCACGTTCGACTCCGACGTGGACATCGCCATCAACGGCTTCGCCGCCGCCATCTTCGGGGGGCTGAACCGGCCCGGCGCGGCGCTGGCCGGCGGCCTCATCCTGGGCGTCGCCGAGGCCCTGGTGGCGGGCTACGTGCCCGGCGGGGCCGCCTACCAGAAGGCGGTCTCGCTGCCGCTGATCCTGGCCATCCTGGTCTGGCAGGCCGCCCGCCGCCCGGAGTCCGAATGAGCCGGCTGCGCGCTCCCTCGACCTGGCTGGTGGCCCTGCTGGCAGCGCTCTCGCTGGCGCTGCCGCCACTGCTCGACAAGGGCCAGCGCACGACCTACGTCCTGCTCACGTTCGCGGTCATGGTGACGGTGGGCCTCTCCCTGCTCATGGGCTTCGCCGGCCAGGTCTCGCTGGGCCAGGCCGCCTTCTACGCGGTGGGAGCCTACACGGCCGCCCTGCTCGCCCGGCGCGGGGTTCCCCCGCCCCTGGCCCTGGCCGCGGCCCCGGTGGCGGCGGCGGCGGTGGCGGCCGGGATCGGGATCCCGGTCCTCCGCCTGCGCGGTCACTACCTGGCCTTCGCCACGCTCGCCTTCCAGCTGATCGTGCTGACGCTGATCGCCCAGGCCCGAGGCCTGACCGGTGGTGATGTCGGGCTCGGCCACATCCCCCAGCTGATGCCCGACCTGAACCCGGGCCAGGACAACGAGCTGGACCTCAACGACCCCCTCTACTTCTGCTATGCGGGCTGGCTGGCGGCCGCCGCGGTGGTGGCCGTCACGCTCAACGTGGTCCGCTCCCGGCCGGGGCGCGGGTTCAGGGCGCTGGCCACCAGCGAGATCGGCGCCGCCTCCGCCGGGGTGGCGGTCGCCGCCGACAAGATCCGGGTCTTTGCAATCTCGGCCGCCTACGCCGGCCTGGCGGGGGGCATCTACGCCTTCTTCTTCGGCTTCCTGTCCCCCGGCTCCTTCGGGGTGCTGCTGTCGATCCAGTTCCTGGTCATGGCCACGGTCGGCGGCCTGGGCCTGGTCTGGGGGGCGGTGGCTGGGGCCATCGCCATCACCGCTCTGCTCCAGGCCGTGCTCCTGGCGGCCTCCATCCCAGGGCTGCCCGCCACCGCCCCCTCGATCCTCAGCTACGCGGTCTACGGGCTGGTGCTGGTGCTGGTGATGCGCTTCCTGCCCGAGGGCCTGCTGCCGGCGCTGGCCGGCCGCCTGCGCCGGGCACCCAGTTGACGGCGCTGGACCGGGAGCACGCCTACCGGGTGATGACGCTGGCCCGCCACCTGGACGAGGAGATGTGGCGCCTGGCCCGCTCCGGCCGCGCCTACTTCGCCGTCCCCTGCTCCGGCCACGAGGCGATCGGCGCCGGCTACGCGCTCGCCCTCCGCCCCGGCCACGATTTCATCGCCCCCCACTACCGCGACCTCGCCGCCATGCTCGCCCACGGGCTCACCGCCCGGGAGGTGATGCTCCACTTCTTCGCCCGGGCCGCCGACCCCTGCAGCGGCGGCCGCCAGCCGTACGCCCACTGGGGCTCGCGGGAGCGGCGCATCGTGTCCCTGCAGGGCCCCCAGCCCAACCACGTCACCCACGCCGTGGGTATCGCCTGGGGCTCCCGGCTGCTGGGCGAGGACTCGGTGACCTGGATCGCCTTCGGCGACGGTGGCGCCCAGAAGGGCGAGGTCCACGAGGCGATGAACTTCGCCGCCATCCACAGCCTGCCCTGCGTGTTCTGCATCGAGAGCAACGGCTACACGCAGTCGGTGCCGAGCCGGCTGGAGTCGGCGCGCCCCGACCTCGTCGCCCGCTCCGCCGGCTACGGGATGGCCGGGGAACGGGTGGACGGGATGGACGTGGAGGCCGTGCATGCGGCGGCCGGGCGGGCGGTGGCGCGGGCCCGGTCGGGGGGCGGACCGACCCTCGTCGAGGCCGAGTGCTACCGCTTCCTGGCCAACACCTCCAACGACGACGACAGCCGCTACCGGCCGGCCGAGGAGGTCCGCCGCTGGCGCGCCCGGGACCCGCTCCCGGCGCTCCGCGCCCACCTGCCGGCGGCGCTGGCCGACGCCCTCGACGAAGAGGCCCTGGGCAGCGCCCGGGAGAGCGCCGCGTGGGCCGAAGCGCAGCCCGAGGCCGGCCCGGCCACGGTGCTGGACCACATTTACGGCGGCCGCGGCTGACGGCGCCCTGGTGGATTTCACACTGCCGCGGCTGGCCGACACCCTGGTCGAGGGCACGGTCGCGCGCTGGCTCAGGCAGCCCGGCGAGGAGGTCCGGCGGGGCGAGGCGCTGGTCGAGATCGAGACCGACAAGGTTACGTCCGAGGTCGCCTCGCCGGTAGACGGCGTGCTCGTTGAGATCCTGGTTGCCGCCGGCCAGACCGTCCCGGTGGGCCATGTGATCGCCCGCCTCGATGACGGCGATCAGGCCTCCCCGGCCCAGCCGGCCCCGACTCCCGCCGCCGGCACCGGCCCCCGCCCTGCAGGCGAGCGGCTGGCCGAGCACCTGCGCCGGTCGGCGGCGGCGGTCCCCCAGGGCGCGTGCGTGCGCGGCGTCGCCGCCGCCGGCCTGGCGCGCCTGCCCGCGGCCGCGGCCGCGCAGGGGGTGGCCCTGGCCCCGCGCTCCCGCTCCGACCTGGCGCTGCCTGCCCTGGAGGCCGGCCAGGAGGTGCTGCTCGCCGCCGGCGCCGAGCGCGACGGGGTCGTGCTGCTGACGCTCTGCTACGACCGCCGCCGGTTCGACGACTGGGCGGCCGACCGGCTGCTGGCGGCCCTCGCTCACAAGCTGGGGGGCTGACCCGGCCAGTCCAGGACCCAGAGCATGCGGAAACACTCAAACCCGAGCCGAGCATAGAGCCGCTCGGCGGGGTTGCCGGCGGTCACAGTGAGGCCGAGCCGGGGCCGCCCAGCCGCCGCGCAGGCGGCGAGTGCGTGGGCCAGCAGCAAGCTGCCCAGCCCCCGGCGTTGGAACCGGGGCACGACGAAAACCTCGCTCACCCACGGGCCGCCCGGCCACCAGGCCGCCTCCATCTCATTGACGATCAGCGCCCCCGCGACCGGTCCTCGACCGACCAGGACGGCGGAGGCGGCGGGAACCAGGGCACCGACCGTCTGCCCGGCCAGCAGCCGCTCCCAGTAGCCGGTGCGCTCGTCGAACGTCGGCCAAACCTGATGGTCGACGTGTCCGGCCGGCGTGGCGAGGGCGGCAGCCCGGGCCAGCTCCGCCGCCGCCCGGTCCACCGGCTCTAGGCGGAAGCCCGCCGGCTCGGTCGGTGGCCGCAGCCCGGCCCCGAGCTCCCGGGACATCTCACGGGCGTGGCGGACAATGCGCGCTCCCTGCGCCAGCCGGTCTCGGACCTCCGCCTCGTCGGCGGTGCGGACGAGCTTGGTCAGAGGTCCCGGCGGTCGAGCACGCGGCGGGCCTTGCCCTCCGAGCGGGGCAGCACCCCGGGGCCGAGCACGCTCACCTCGACCTGGAGCCCGATGATCTGCCGGACTGCGGCCGCGGCCAGCCGGGCCAGGCCCTCGCGGTCGGCCCCCGGTCTGGCCTCGACCCGGATCTCCAGTCGGTCCAGTTGCCGAGGTCCGCGGTCCACCACCAGCTGGTAGTTGGCGGTCAGCCCGGGGACCTCGAGCAGTATCGCCTCGAGCTGACTGGGAAAGACATTCTCGCCCCGGATCACCAGCATGTCGTCGGTCCGGCCGCGCACCTTCAGCATCCG